>NZ_CAUQGG010000001.1:0-279846 GCF_963517755.1 uncultured Solobacterium sp. | reverse complement strand
CACAAATTCATGAAGATCAAGGTAATAGAAAAGTATATCCAGGTGATTTTGCACTTATTAATTCAGCTAGTGTTCATGAACTTGAAAGAACTGATTCAGATTATATCTACCATGGATATGCGATACAGATTTCATATCCATATCTATGTTATTTAATCGAGAATTTTGAAGAAATAACATTCACTCATGAATATTTAGAAGAAGATAAAAAGAAGATGACAGAACTATTGTGTCAACTTATAAAGGCATATGATAGTAACCTAGTGACTAGAAGATTAATTGTTATGACTGCACTGAATCATTTTCTAAGTATTTTATGTAATCGATATATGATTCAAAAAGAGAATAAAATCATCCCTAACGCTATAGATTTAATTACAAATACAATGCATTATATGTCGATACATGTATTTGAAGTCTTCAATGCAAAGAAGACGGCAGAAGCGATGAATGTATCATACGGTTATCTTTCAAGAAAGTTCAAAGAAGTATCTGGGTTTTCGTTAGGGGAGTACGCGACAAGAATTCGTCTACAAAAAGCAGAAGCTGAATTATTAGGAAATAGACATACAATTTCAGAAATTAGTGATATATGCGGATTTGCGAATGTAAAGTCCTTGGAAAGAGAATTTAAAAAGAAACATCATTGTAGCCCAACCAAATGGAAACAAGAACATCAATCGTTATAATTTGACTAATAATGGTTATAAAACAACTATAAGTAATCGCTTACATTCAATACACTTAACTACAGGAGGGTATTTGAATGAATAATACTTTTAAGATGATTCTTGCATGCGCATTGATGTTACCAATCGCAGGATGCGGTGCAGACAAGAAGTCTTCCGTAGCAGGAAGCGATGTAATTACAGGAGAATACGATATGACAATTACAGGATATGATTGGGGATGTGGAACAGATAGTATCATAATGAATTTAGATCATCCATTAGATGCAGTTTCAACAGATTCATTTACAGTAACAGAACATAAGCAAGCAACAAATTTCATGGCAGAGGGATTCCCAGTAGAGGAAGTTGATGTGCCACGTCAAGTTACGAATGCCTATCTTGTGGATGAGAGTGGTAAGAAGACAACAGAACCATCAACTCGTGTAAAGCTTGAACTCTACGTTTCACCAAATGATGGATCACCACTACTATTCTCATTTCCAAGCATGATGAATACATGGTCAAAACCATATACATTAACAGTTACAAAAGCAGATAATGCAAAGCTTACTAGCAAAGGCACAGAAGTAAAGGACTTTACAATTAGCGTTGATCCAGCATCTAAAACAACTTCTGCAGATAAATTTAAGTTGGATACCTTTAAGGCAAAAGATGGTGTAACGTACCAATACGCTTCCTATAAACCAGAAGGTGGAAGTAAAACATTGGTTGTTTGGTTACATGGTCTTGGTGAGGGTGGAACAGAAAATACAGATCCTTATGTAACACTGCTTGCAAATAAAGCGGCAGTTCTAGGGGATGAATCATTCCAATCAACAGTAGGTGGTGCAAATGTTCTTGTGCCACAATGTCCAACATACTGGATGGATAATGATGGTAAGATGACAAACTTTAGTGGTGGTGGTATTCAGGCAGATGGAACATCACACTATTTAGAATCCTTACATGAACTTATTGCAAAGTATAAAGAGGAAACTGGTTCTACAAAGGTTGTAATTGCAGGTTGTTCAAATGGTGGATATATGACAATGTTAATGGCGCTAAACTATCCAACAGAATACGATGCATATGTACCAATTTGTGAAGCACTTCCAAATGCATTAATTACTGATGAACAAGTGAAAACATTAGCTGACTTGAAGATGTATTATGTTTATTCTCAAGATGATACAACAGTTGTACCAGAACTTCATGAAGTACCACTTCTACAAAGACTAGAAGCAGCTGGAGCAAAACACACATATGCATCAGTAACTGAACATGTTGTAGATACAACAGGAACATACTACGCAGATGATAATGGACAACCAACATTAGAAAACACAGGAAAGCCATACCAATATATGGGACATTGGAGTTGGATTTATTTCTTCAATAACACATGTGATGCTAATGGCTTAAAGGCATGGGATTTTATTGCGAATGCTGTAAAATAAGCATTAATTTTGGATAAAAATATCTATTAACAAGGAAACCGATCTGAAAATGGTCGGTTTTAATCATTTATTTGTGGAGTCTGGCGTATTTTTTGTATAGAAATATTCTTACAATCAGAAATATAGAAGGGAGGTCTTTATTCGATATAAATATAGGAAACTATCAAAACGTTGTACAACGAATTAAGCAATCTGCTATCTTATCTATTTCTAATAAATTACATCAATTGTAGTAATTAGAGGTTTATGAGTTTTTTAAGGATTTCTATTTTTCAACAGTAGTATATATACCCAAATTATCAAAATCTACCCTCGCGAGAAAAACAGGGTGTTGTGTGCAGGAGGATAAAATTGTGCACAACAAAATAGATGAAATGGTATTGACTGTTCCCTTAGGGAACAGTACTACAGTTGAGATTGTAGAAAGCCAAGAAAAAGTGTTATCTGTAAATGAAGTATGTAAAATTGCGAATATCAGTCGTAAAACACTGTTTTATTACGATAAGATTGGTTTGCTATTACCAAAGAAAAGAATTGGTTCGCAACATACAAAAATGTATGACAAAACTGCAATCTATAAATTGCAGCAGATTCAAATGTACAAAAATGCTGGTCTATTATTACGAGAAATAAAGGAAATTTTGAATGATTCAAAAGAGCATACATACAAACAATTACAGAAAGCAAATGTCAGATTAACAAAAGAACTAGAGAAAATTAAGATACAAAAAGAGAATCTTAAGAAATTACTTCAGGAAACAAGGGGAGAATAATTATGACAAAAGGTTTAATTACTAAAATCATCGTATCTGTATTAACTATCCTAGTACTTGTACTAGGATACAAAATTGTACTTTCACCACGAGATGGAAAGATTACAATGACTTCTACAGAAATCAAAAATTCATTTAAAGAGATTGGCCAATTAGCAGTAGAGGAATATAACTTTACAAATGTCGGAAAGTTTAGCCAAGAAAATATGTCTGCATTTGGAATTTCTATTCCATTTACAGATAAGTCATTCTTAATGACTTATAGTGGTGTATGTAAAGCAGGTATCAAGGATATCTCTGAAATCAACATTGAAGTCAATCAAGCAGAAAAAAAGATAATCGTAGACTTACCAAATGTTGAAGTGTTAGATACATATATCGATGTAAATAGTATTGAAGTTTATGATCAAAGCTTTAATCCAATCAATCAGATTACTGTAAATGATGTGAAGAATTTCCAAGCTAATGAAACAGCTAAAGCTGAGGAAGTTGCAATCAAGAATGGTTTATTAGATAAAGCAAAAGTACGCATGGAAGAAGTTGTTAAGAGCCAAGTAAAGATGTTATTAAGCAACACAGAACAATCAGAATACGAAATTATCATTAACTGGAAGTAAATATTCATATAAAAATATATAAAGAGGATTTTAGAACTAGGAATTTAGAAAAATCCTCTTTAATTTTATTTATTATTACTTAATTTATGGTATGCATGATTGAGCATAAATGCTTTTGATAATTACTTATTTGTCATATTGTGACTTTTGTTATATTTCAATTTAAGTAAACTATTGTATGATATTAAAAGTGAGGGGACTAAAGTATGGAATACTTAGTAGAGACAAAGGGAAATGTAGAAGAGCGGATTTCCAAAGTATATTCAATATCTGCAAAAAATAAGAATGAAGCTGAACTCATTGCAAGGAAGCAGTTTAGAAATGAATATAATTCAGAGGTATTTGCTGTTGAACAGGTAAATGGAAAAACAAAGAATTTGATAGTCTCATTTATTCTTTTGGCTTTTCCGGTTTTCTTATCCTTGATTACATGGAGAAATGGAATTACAGCTGTCAAAATTAGTCCGGATTTTTTGTCAACAATATATGCAGTATTTATATATGGAGCATATTTCTTCCGGTTTAAATCAAATCATAGTTATGGGAGTGGGATAAAGATCAGGTTTGGAATGATGGATGGTATTTCTGCAGCATTGTTAATTGCATTATTTTCTTCTTTTGTTCAAATATTTTTGGCGGAAATAACAGTACCGTTTATTTCAGTTAAGGTAAATACGCAGTATTTACTTATCGTTTCGATTATTCTGATGTATGGTGGTATGAAACGGATAAGTGCTCTTTCATTTGTTGTTATCATGCTTATTGCGATGATTAAAATTGCTACTCTCAATACAGCAATGGGATTGTGGGGTTTTGTATATGTAATTACATCATTTTTAGGGTTGTTAATATTTATGATGGCAGAACCAGCATTTATAGAATTCACTAAGAATTTTGGACGTGGGACAACCTATATATTGAAGGAGAGTGTCAAAGTAAGTGGTAATACAGTTAAACAAGTTGCAACTTCTGCTAAAAATAAAATAGAGATGATGGCAGATGGAGTTAGTGATCATGAATAAATTATTTCGTAGAGTTACTATCATATTTGTTTTGTTAGTATTTATCCTTCCTGTTTTAGGTTGTAAGAAAAAGGATACTGCTACAAATCAAGAGGCAGAAAAGAAGAAGGAAGAAGAATTGTATCTAACAGTAATTAATGATACAGGGAATATTCTTACCAAAGTGGTTGTGACCATTGGGGAAGGCACTGAGATTCTTGAAACTGAGGATATAAATACAAATAGCTTTTCCTTATTAATTCCTGAAGAATTTAAAAATGAGGGTACTTTTAATATTACCTGTATAGATAATTATGAATTTAAATATGGAAAATCAATTGATGTAGAAGATAATCATGGACGCTATGAAGTGAAAATATCGAAAGATAATCGTATCCCTCAGGACGGTGACTGGTGGCGTGAGGTTGAGCAATTCTTTAATCAAAAATAAAGTTAGTTGTTTTTATTTCTTTTGAAGTGTTATTATGGTGGTGGCGAAATACTACGTGTGGACCGCTAAATTGGTCTGCGCTTGGTATTTCGCTTTTTATGCTTACAACTTATAAATTGTGTAGAATTTTTAAATATTACAAATTACAAATTTTATTTAAAATTGAATCATCCAAATTAATAAGAGGTGATAGTACTATTGCTATCACCTAAGATAAAGTGCTTTGAATGTACTGGTTCGCCACATCTAGGTATTTGCTTGCTTTACAAGACTAACGGTCACATAGCGATTTCTTCCGTCTCTACATTCTTGATAGTAATTATAGTATTAATAATTGTAGTTACAATAAACTACTAATTTAGCTTCTTTAATGAATATAATTGGTTAATAAAATCCTCAATTATTTTGTTATTTTTGAAACCTGGCGTATTTTTTGTATAGCACGATAGATAAAATATGAACTAATGATGAGAGTGTTTTTTGGAATGAAGAGAGAGATAAGTTTGTTATTACCAAGAAGTCATTAAATATTCAAATTTTAAAAGTTAAATTGAGTTACTTGTGACAAAAACACTTAGGTCTGACCACTTTTTAGACAAGGAAGGTATATTGTATTGTGGGGGTAGAATTATGAACAAGAAAAAACACACAAAAGCTGAGCGAAAAAGAGCATGGGATTGTTATGTTCGTAGACTGACATCGCCTATTGAAATACATCGTCCTACAAAAGAAGAAAAGGAAATGCTCAAAAAAGCAGGTTATATTATTAAATAGAAATTATATAGAATGATTTCTTGTCGAAGTGGGGGTTCTTTTCTCATATGTTTTGGCACCATCGAAATTTTTGCTAGGCTACAATGAATGATTATGGAGAAAATATTCATGTATTTATTTTGATAATTAAGTCATGGAAAGGATAGAAGATCATGGGAAAAAATATTTTAAATGATGAAACATTGAAACACATCCATTCACAATTAAAGAGATTAAAAAGTTTTGATATATTTTACTGTCAAGAATGTTATATAAAAGCTGGTAAAGTTGCAGGCAATATATATACATATGACTTTGAAAATTTAACAATTACCAATGACCGCAAAGATATTGAAATAAAATTTAATACAGAACAAGAAATGATTGCGCACAGGTTCAAAGATAGTACGTGTTTATTAGACTATGTGAATAAACATGGCGAAGTACCAGAAGGAATCTGGTTAATTGATGATATAAAAGTTTTTTTTGAGGAGGAGGAAGATGAAGATGAAGAATAAATCTTAATTGGCGGTGATTCTGCGAGTATCGAAATTTATGCCGGGCTACAACAGACTTGTTTTTCTAATTTTGAAACTTAATAGAAAGACTTCTCTTGCTGACTTGTATTTGACTTTTCAATGTGTTATATAATGAGTGAAAAGCAGTCATGGTCTGCGAAGCGTTTACCGCTTAGACCTACGGTTGCTTTTTGTTTTTTCCGTATCGATTCTTATTTTTGTTATGCCATTATAATTTTTGATTCTTATCACAATAATAAAAACTCGGTTGATCCGAGTTTTTTTACTTTTCAATATTTAATCTGTGTTTGCCATGGTATGTGATAGCCATGAAGTCTGGACCTACATGGCTTCCAATGACCGGTCCTAATTGCATGATGGAAATCTCTGTATCCTTGAACTGTGGATAGGTTTTGATAAAGTCATCACGGAATGCGACTGCATCTTCGTATGCATCTGCGTGGATAATTGAGATTTCTTCGTCTTTTGTATAATCGGCGATGTCATCTGCACATGAATCGATTAATGAATGCAGTGCTTTCTTTCTACCGCGTACTTGTTTAAAGGAAACAAGCTTTCCACTATCTGGAATATAGATGAGTGGTTTGATGGATAGAATTGTTCCAAGTAGGGCAGAAGCGTTGGATAATCTTCCTCCACGTCTTAACCATTGTAAGTCTTCAACCATGAAACGGTGAATGTACTCAAACTTATGTGCATTTCCCCATTCCACAAGTTGATCATAATCCCATCCTTCTTCATGACGTTTTACTAATTGCTTTAGGAAAAGGGCTAGACCACCTGTAACACAATAGCTATCTAATAGACTAATCTTACGATCAGGGAATTCTTCGCTTAGGCTCTTGATTGCGCGCTCTGCGTTATTAATAGAAGAGGATAAAGCGCGAGTCATATCAACAAATAGAACATCATTACCTGCATCAAGAATTTCTTTTAAGAATTCATAGTATGCATATTCTGTGATTTGAGATGTATTTGGTTGCTTACCTGCACGCATGGAAGTCATTAAGAAATTACGACTTTCTTCTGTGCAATCATCTATATAAACTTTATCGTCAATTGTGTATGTGTATGAGATAAAGGGGATATTGTGTTCTTTTAGGTACTCTGCTGGCAAATCCGAAGTAGAGGATGTTGCGATTACATATTTATTCATAGGGCCTCCAAGTATCATAAAAGTATTATAAATAATTAGAGATTTTTGTCTATTGAATTCAGACAAAATAATTAAAATGTCGTGAAATTTTCACAAAAGAATTATGTGAAAAATATCAATTAATTTTACTGAAAACATTGACAATGTTAGTTAGTGAGTCTAAACTAACATTAGTTAGAGTGCTCTAACTTTTGTTCATTTTTGTAAGGAGGCAAGCGATGATACCATTAGCTTTAGGAGTAATTGGTCAAGAATATAAGATTGTTAAAATTGGGGGGAGTGCGGAAGTGAAACAACACTTAGCAGACCTCGGTTTTGTCGTTGGTGGCTCTGCCACAGTTGTCTCAGAAGTCGGTGGAAACCTAATTGTAAACGTGAAAGAAACACGTATTGCGATTGGGAAAGAAATGGCTATGAAAGTCATGATATAAGGAGGGAAGAATGAATACATTAAAGGAAGTTACGATTGGCAGTTCTGCAAAGGTTTTGAAGCTTCATGGTGAAGGCGCTGTAAAGCGTAGAATCATGGACATGGGCATCACTAAAGGAGTTGAGGTTTATGTTCGTAAGGTTGCTCCATTAGGTGATCCAATCGAAGTGACTGTAAGAGGCTATGAATTATCCATCCGTAAGGATGACGCCGCAATGATTGAAGTCGAGTAATTCATAGAGAGATAAGGAGAAAGTAGAATGGCAAACGAAAGATTGAAGATTGCCTTAGCGGGTAATCCAAACAGTGGTAAAACGACCTTATTCAATGCCTTGACTGGTTCTAACCAGTATGTAGGTAACT
This sequence comes from uncultured Solobacterium sp., assembly GCF_963517755.1. Classification (NCBI taxonomy): domain Bacteria; kingdom Bacillati; phylum Bacillota; class Erysipelotrichia; order Erysipelotrichales; family Erysipelotrichaceae; genus Solobacterium; species uncultured Solobacterium sp. The sequence goes on along the minus strand of NZ_CAUQGG010000001.1, from coordinate 271,635 downwards.
GGCCAGGAGTAACTGTAGAAAAGAAAGAGGGTAAACTCAAGAAACATCCAGATGTAATTATTGAGGACTTGCCTGGTATTTATTCATTATCACCATATACATTAGAGGAAGTTGTTTCTCGTAACTATTTGATTGGTGAACATCCTGATGCGATTTTAAATATTGTAGATGGTACAAACTTGGAGCGTAACTTATATCTAACAACACAGTTACTTGAAATTGGTGTTCCAGTTGTAGTAGCTGTCAACATGATGGACCTTGTTAAGAAGGCTGATGATAAGATTAATATCAATGCTTTGAGCGAGAAGTTAGGCTGTAAGATTGTTGAAATCTCCGCTTTGAAAGAAACGGGCATTATGGAAGCTGCGGAAGCTGCGATTGCGGCTGCTGAAGCAAAATCAGCTACATCAGTTCATAAGTATGAAGATAAGATTGAAACAGCTCTTTCTAAGATTACAGATTCTGTATTAACTGATGTACCTGCTGATCAAAAACGTTGGTATGCAATCAAAGTATTTGAAAGAGATGAAAAAGTACTTGCAAGATTGAATCTCAATGAAAGCCAGATGGCTGAAGTAGAGAAAATTGTTTCTGCAGTAGAGAAGGATTTGGATGATGATGCGGAATCTATCATTACAAATGCTCGTTACACATTTATTACTGAAACACTAAACGGTATCTATACAAAGCAGAATGCTGGTAAGCTCAGTGTTTCTGATAAGATTGATAACATCGTTACAAACCGTTGGTTAGGTTTACCTATCTTTGCGGTAGTTATGTTTATTGTATACTTCGTATCTATCCAGACATTTGGTACAGGTGCTACTGACTGGGTAAATGATGGATTATTCGGTGATGGTTGGTTCTGGTTTGGCTTAGGACGTGCAGAATTTGATGAAGATTCTGGTACATATAAAGCAGACCAAGAAGCAAACCAAGCCTTCATTGATGAAGCAATTGAAAAGGGTTATATCTCTTCTAGCGAAAATGACGAAGGTGAAACAGAAATTACAGTTCTTAAACCAGAGCAGTTAGAGAACTTGGTTGTTTCAGCTGATATTCATAATGATGAAGGTGATGTAGAGGAAACTCGTGAAGTAACTTACTCTGATTATGAAATCTATTCAGCAGAAGAAGAACCTGAAGCTGCTACATATGGACCATGGCAAGATGGTTTACCAACAGTCATTGGTAACTTCTTGAAGTCAATTGAAGTTGCTGATTGGTTACAGAGTCTTATCCTAAATGGTATTGTTGCTGGTGTAGGCTCAGTTCTTGGTTTCTTACCTCAGATGTTAGTATTATTCTTCTTCCTAGCATTCTTGGAAGGCTGCGGTTATATGGCTCGTATTGCGTTCGTTATGGACCGTGTATTCCGTAAGTTTGGCTTATCTGGTAAGAGTTTTATCCCAATGTTAATTGGTACAGGTTGTGGTGTTCCTGGTGTCATGGCTTCACGTACAATCGAGAATGAGCGTGACCGTCGTATGACAGTTATGACTACAACATTTATTCCATGTTCTGCGAAGTTACCAGTTATCGCTTTAATCGCTGGTGCTTTCTTCCAGAAGTCTGGATTAGTTGCGACAAGTGCTTACTTCTTAGGCATTGCGGCTATCGTTATTTCAGGTATTACATTAAAGAAGACAAAGATGTTTGCTGGTGATCCTGCACCATTCGTAATGGAATTGCCTGCATATCACTGGCCAACTCCTTCTAATATCTTACATTCTATGTGGGAGCGTGGTTCTTCCTTCGTTAAGAAGGCAGGAACAATCATCTTACTAGCGACTGTACTTGTTTGGTTCATGCAAAGCTATGGCTTTACTGAAAATGGATTTGGTGCTGTAGAACAGTCTGAATCTATGCTTGCGGTAATTGGTAATGCAATCAAGTTTATGTTTATTCCTTTAGGTTGGGGTGATTGGCGTGCAGCTGTAGCTGCTATTACTGGACTAGTTGCGAAGGAGAACGTTGTAGGTACAATGGGTGTTCTCTATGGCGCTGGTGAAGTTGCTGAAAATGGATGGCAGATCTTTACATCTATGGCAAATGCATTCAACAATAACCCGATTGCAGGTTACTCATTCTTAGCATTTAACTTACTATGTGCTCCATGCTTTGCGGCAATTGGTGCTATCCGTCGTGAGATGAATAATGGTAAGTGGACATGGTTTGCAATTGCTTATCAGTGTACTTTAGCATACGTAATTGCACTCATTATCTACCAGGTAGGTTCTGCAGTTACAGGTAATATCCACCCAATTGGACTCGTTGTTGCGATTGTATTAATTGCAGCTATCATTTGGGGACTTGTACGTCCGGGTTACAAAGAAAAATAATGATTTACTATAAGGTGCAGGGCAACCTGTACCTTATTTAGAAAGGTGTATGTATAATGTCTATACACGAATTAACAGCAGCGAAGATTAAATATTTAGTTACATTACTTCGCTTAGATCCAAGTGGTAGAGGCGTACGTAGCGTAACACTGGCAAAAGAATTAAATGTTTCTAGACCAAGTGTATGTGCCATGTTAACCAAACTAGCACATGAAGGATATATCAACAAAGAACACTATGGCATTGTATACCTTTGTGAAAAAGGAAAAGAAATAGGTAAAACCTATAGTGCAGGTTAACTGCATTTAGAAAGAGGTAGTATGGGAACAATAGTAGTAGGTGGCGTATTAGTAGTTGTACTTGTAGTTGCAATCCGCTCCGTTATTAAAAGAGGAACTTCTGGTTGTTGTTCATCCGGTGGATCGTGTGGTGGAGGTTGTGGCTGTCATGCAAATGTAAAGGTTACAGATAAGAATCTTGCACATTATCCATTTGAAGCAGTACTTACTGTGGATGGTATGACTTGTGGACATTGCGCTTCAAAAGTTGAAAATGCATTAAACACAATAGAAGGTGTATACGCAGTAGTAGACTCTGATTTAAAGAAAGCACATGTTCATATGAAGTCTAAAGTAGATGAAACAGTATTACGTAAAGCAGTTAATGACTTAGGCGAATATACTGTACTGAGTGTTGATTGGATTAAATAAAAAAGTGGTCACTTCAATAGAAAGTGACCATTTTTTTAAAGCCAGGTTATTGGATAGAAGAGTGGAAGTAAGTAAAGGAAGAGAATGTAGTTTGTTACAAATGATGTAGTTATAAACTGAATTAAATTAAACTTCTTATGCATACGAATGATAATCAGTATAAGAGAAATTAAGATTGAAACCAGTAACCATAAAGCAATCACTCGACGTTCCGTATAGCCGTAGGTAAAGAAGTACAGGCCTAGTTTTAAACATGCAAGCAAGTTGAAACATAATGTTGTGAATAACAATATATATGTTTCTAGCTTTGTGTTTGTAGTATCTTCTTTTCTGACTAGGAAGTTTAATGCCAAAATTAATAGGATGTTTAATCCCATGATACGGAAGAAATTCCAAAAGCCCCGTACTGCATATACACATGAACTCTCTGCGCTAGGTGCAGCTAATACAGTAGGTAACTCTGATAACTGGAACATAAAGAATACAAGATAGAGTATAAGTAATACCAAATTTGTGATACGAATAGAAATAAGCGGAATCACTTTTTTCTTTAGGAAGAACTCTCTACAGCCATCATAGGATATAAAGGGTTTCTCACTCAGAATACAACTACTGATAAGTCCAAATAGATAGGCACCAACTGGTAAACTCCAAATGATACGGAAGAAATATATTGAATTTAGTGGATGGAAGATAAATCTAAAAAGACTTGTTGTTAGGTTTGCAAAGTTTTGGTCGATTGCGGATAGTTGTCCTAATGCGAAAAGTACAAGTGGAATTAAGATAATCAAACTAAATACTACTGTTTTTAGTTGCTTTGAATGAATGTATGTGCGTAGGTATTTGATGATATGTATGATACGTGCAAATAGATGTGAGAATGGCTGAATGATCCACCCCTCAAAAAAATCCAATAGGATTGTTTCACTTGTATTTGGAAGTGATAATTTCTGAAAACGACATAACGTATAGTAGATGACATTCGCGTGTAGTATCGCTACCTTTTCGAATTCAAAAGAACGATCAAATCCAAGAAGAATACCTTGAAATAATAGTAGACATGCCCATAGGATAGATTCTTTTGTGCGCTCTTTGTGAAGGGAAGCTGCGCTAACTTCTACGATCAGAATGTATAGTGCTGCTAACTTTGCAAAGGCAAAGTAGATTACAAAAAGTGAAGCATATAGATATCCAAATATATAAGTTGCAATTGCGATACAGAATAAGAGTGTATCAGGTGCAATCATCGTTTGTTTATTCTGGTTCATAGCTGAGTATATCTCCTGGTTGGCAATCTAGGGTTTTGCATAACGCCTCTAGCGTAGAGAAGCGGATTGCCTTTGCTTTTCCATTTTTTAGAATTGATAGATTTGCTGGTGTAATATCAATCTTTTCAGCAAGTTCACCTGCACTGATATGACGTTTTGCCATAATGACATTTAAATCAACATTGATAGGCATAAGTCACCTCATATTGTTAGGTCTAATTCGTCTTTCATACGAATTGCCTGTTGGAAAATATTTTGAATAATACGAATAATCAAAGCAAAGAAGATGGCCGCAAATACAATACTGTAGAATAGCTTAGACCAAATCGCTGCAAGTATAAAAGCAAGTACACTTCCTAACAAGCAACAAACACTTGCATGTCTTAATAGATTTATATTCTCTATAATAAACACATTTTCTTTAGAGATATTTACGAGAAGCTGATTGATAATGTATAGAAGGCGAAGTAATACTACAAAGCCAATATAGCCAATCCCGCAGGCGAGAATAATTTGATTCTGTGTAGATATTGAGGTGATATTTCGACTGTCAATAAACTCTTTGGCGATTGAAACACTATTGATGATGATATAGATTGCGATAAGCGCAATGAGTAATATCAATATGCGTGTAAGTAATATGCTGTTACGTATATGTTTTGAACTAGATTCCATAATCAAGTCCTCCTTGTGGAAGTATCATAGTATATATATTTCTGTAATTCAATAATTATTTATCGAAAAACAATAAATAATTATTATTGACAGGTGCATATTACTGTATTAATATAATACTGTATTAAGACAGTAATACAGAAGGAGAAATGATGAGTTGGGAATTTAGAAGTGATCAAGCAATTTATCCACAACTAGTCAGTATTATCAAACGAAGAATTGTGACGGGTGTATATCCAGCAGGTTCCAAGTTACCATCTGTTCGTGAATTAGCAGAAGAATCTGGAGTCAATCCAAATACGATGCAACGAGCACTGATAGGACTTGAACAAGAAGGGCTTGTATATACACAACGTACTGCAGGACGTTTTGTTAGTGAAGATAAATCCATGCTTGATGGTATCAAGGGTGAAGAGGCTAAAAGCCTAACCGCGGAATATTACGCAAAGCTAAAAAAGCTAGGATATTCCAAAACACAGATGATTGATTTTATTAATATGCAAGGAGAAGAATGATGAGTGTAATGTTTGAATGCAAAGGTTTAACAAAGAAATATGGTAATAAAGTAGCGTTAAATCATGTTGACCTTTCATTGGAGTCAGGACGTATCGTAGGTTTACTTGGTCCTAACGGTAGTGGTAAGACAACAATGTTAAAGCTTGCAAATGGCTTATTAACCCCAACAGAGGGCGGCATCTTTATCGATGGTAAAAAGCCAGGGATTGAAACTAAGGCGGTTGTGTCTTATCTACCTGATGCGGATTATCTATTAGATTGGATGAATGTTGGTGAACTGTTAAAGATGTTTAGAAGTTTCTATGATGACTTCCGTTATGATCGAGCACTAAAGATGTTAGATGAGTTACATATTCAACTAAAAGATAAGCTTAAGAATTTATCAAAGGGTAATAAAGAAAAAGTACAACTTGTACTTGCAATGAGTCGTGAAGCAAAAGTTTATTTCTTAGATGAACCAATTGGTGGTGTTGACCCAGCTGCTAGAGATTATATCTTACGTACGATTATCGGTAATTACAGTGAAAATGCATTGGTAGTCATTTCTACACATTTGATTGCGGATGTAGAGCCTGTATTAGATGAAGCAATCTTCATCCGTGATGGAGAAATCGTATTCCATCGCACGATAGATGATATTCGTGAAAAAGAAGGTAAGTCAGTAGACGCATTATTTAGAGAGGTATTCGCATGCTAGCTAAATTAATTCATTTTGAATTTAAATCAACATATAAATTATTTCTAATCTTGATTGGTGCTGAATTCTTATTATCCATCGTACTAGGTGTATCAGTGAACACCAATCTTAAAATCATGTCAGATAGATTGGCATATGATCCATTCTACACAAGTAACTCTTCGACAGTTTCGTTCATTTTGGTTTTGATGGTAGTAGGAATTGTATTTGCGACATTTATGATGATCTTTGGGTCTTCTGTACAGCGTTTCCACAAGAATCTATTATCTGGACAGGGATATTTGATGCATACATTACCAGTAACCACTTGGCAGCTTGTATTAAGTAAGGTTATTACATATATGATCTATGTTGTACTATTTGTACTCGCACAGCTAGCATGCCTAGTTGGTATGATTATCGGTACAGGTCAATTTATCGATTTTATTCGCAGTCTATATTTAAATTTTGATTGGCTACTTCGTGCAGTAAAGATTATATTAGATTTAGGATTTATAGAGTTATGTGCAACGTATCTATTCTCAGCTTCACAGTTCTTATTACTGATTTATCTATGTTATTCAGTTGGTAACTTATTCCCAGAACATCGTTTACTTGTTGGTATCGCTACATTTATTATCCTAGGTATTGTGGTTCCATCTCTATTCCAAGTTCCTTCTATCTTTGTAGTGACATTTGGTGCAGTGCAGGTTATGAATGCTCTTAACCAAATGAGTTATCAAACAATGACATTAATTTATTCAATTATTATGAATGTTATCTTCTTTGCGGCTAACGTATATATCCTACGTTACCATCTAAATTTGGAGTAATGATATATGATTCGACATATTGTAATGTTTAAACTTCAGGCTTTAAATCATGAAGAAAGTTTAAAAGAGGCAGTAACTCTTGCTAAAACACTTACAAGTTTAAAAGAAGTGGCTAGTGGTGAAGTAGTATGCAATCACAAGGATGCAGATCCAACAAATTATGATTTTGCCTTAGTGTTTGACTTTGTATCTTTTGAGGCATTAAATGCATACCAGGTTCATCCAGAACACTTAAAACTAAAAGCTTTATTAAAAGATAAGATTCAAGCTCGCTCTTGTATCGATTATGAGATTTAGAAGAAATTTTTCTAAATAAAATGAAATAGTGGTTTCGTAAACTCCCACTCTAAAATCAATAATAGGTTTTGAATAGTAGTACTGAAAGTTCATTTGAAGGATTTTGATAGCTATTGCGCAATGAATGTAGCAGTGATGAAGGATTAGTTGCTAGTTTGAGATCAATTTTACTGATAAAAAAGTCATATTAAACAGAATTATTAGAAAATTTGAAAAGAAAGTATATTGTTTGCTTGTTACATAAAAAGTTTAACAGTATACAAAATTGGAGTAATTAATATGCTAAAAATACAAAACTTAAAAAAATCCTATGGGAAGAGAACAGTATTAGATAATGTCAACATGAATATTCCGAAAGGTAAAGTTTATGGTTTGATTGGCCCAAATGGTGCTGGAAAATCTACTATTATGAAGATTTTGACTGGTTTAATTAATAAGACAAGCGGTTCTATTATTTTTGAAGGTAAAGAATGGTCACGTCGTGATCTTGAGAAAATTGGGAGTATCATTGAAGAACCGCCACTTTATAAGAATTTGAGTGCCTATGATAATATGAAAGTAGTAACAACAATGCTTGGGATTTCAGAAAGCACTATACTTCCATTGTTAAATAAAGTGGGTTTAGGAAATATTGATAAGAGACCAGTAAAACATTTCTCTCTAGGAATGAAACAAAGATTAGGTATAGCTATTTCTTTAATCAATTCACCTAAATTACTTATATTGGATGAGCCTACTAATGGCTTAGACCCAATTGGTATTCAAGAGTTAAGAGACATAATAGAGTCATTTAAATCTGAAGGAATGACAATCATGATTTCGAGTCATATTCTATCGGAAATTGAACATATAGCTGACTTCATTGGTTTTATCTATGAGGGAAAGATTGTACTAGAGAAAGAATATGATGGTTCCGAGAACCTTGAAGAGTTATTCAATAATCAAATATTATTGGAAAAGGGGAGAAAGGAATTATGAAACGAATATTTCTATCAAACTTGTTAAAAATAAAAAATACAAGTATTAATAAATTGATTATTCTTTTTCCCCTTATTTGTGCTTTGATATCCTTATTATTTTCGTCGCTGGGTGGTGAAAGCGTTCTAAGTTTAACTGTAGAAACAGCAGTGAATCAGTGGGGAGTTATTTGGATTAATGTTATTATTGCGGTAGTTTCTGGTTTACTAAATAAATTGGAATTAGATTCAAATAAGTATTCTATTTTCTTATCAAGAGATGTTGATTTAAAGATGGCAGAATTTTCAAGAATTATACTAGTAGCTTTTTTGAGTTTAGTAATTAGTATCATTCTGGGGTTGATACTTATTGTAATTAGCTTATTTTTACCGACACCAAGTCTTACAAGTCTAAGTAGAATTCTACTAACTGTTTTATTAATTTGGGTTACAACTTTATGGCAGATTCCATTTACTTTATGGCTTTCAAGAAAGACGAATCTTTATTTTTCTATGATTATTAATACTATAGCTCCACTGATTATTGGTACAAGTTTTTCTCTCTTAGATAACTGGTATATTTTCCCTTATGATTGGTCGCTAAAGTTGCTAGAACCAATGACGAAAATGAAAATAAATGGTATTCCTTTTGGGACTGAATATGTTCCTGATTATTCAATGATTTATATTTCATTATTCTTAGGAGTTATTTTATTCATTATTCTGTCAGAAATTTCTGCTATATCTTTTAAAAAACAGGTGAAATAGTTATGAAGTCGAATATATGTTCTAGTTTTTTGAAAATTAAAAATACGTCTTATTTACTAATACATGTCTTAGCAGCATTACTATTTCCTCTACTGTTATTCTTATATTGGAATCATCGTGGAGATTTACAAAGCAGGACAATATTATTTTCTTATTTTCAAATAGTAGGTGTACTTCTTCCATTTGCTTCTAGTATTGTCTGTATTCAATTGAAAAATTTGGAGGAATCGGCTGGTAAATATAAATATTTATTAGGATACTCGAAATCGAATTATAAGCCATTTTTTGTGGAAGTGATATTTCTATGGATTTGTTACTGTATAGTATTGGCGGTTTCAATTACTGTTTTGAGCTTTTTGTTGAAAACTGTAGGAGTAGATATATCGATTAGATTCATTATTTTAAATGTCTTATTCTATACTATTTTTTCTTTTGTTGTATATATGATGAATCATATTATCAGTTATTTATTTAGCACAGGAGTAGCGTTAGGTATTTCGATGGTAGGCGTTGTTGTAGCAGCATTATGTGAAACGAGTCTGGGTGATAAGATATGGTTTTTTATCCCATGGGCTTGGTTATTAAGGGTGTCGGATACTCTATTTCATCAACAGGAAATTACTGTCACTCCATTTATAACTGTATTTATTGTTTCTATCATAATAGGATTATTTCATATTTGTGTATTTAAAAGATGGAATCAGGATTGTCTAAAAACTAGTTGAATATGATTACTTCATCTATAAATCGTAAATGAGATCTAATTTATCCTACTAAGGATAAATACGAAATTTTACAGGTATTACAACTATATGTAAGGGTTTTATGTCAACGGGTAATTGATCATTTTTATCAAAAACTCTTTTATTTCATTTTATAGGTTTGAGCATATTCCTTGAAAATAGAAAACATTTCAACTATCTTATAGGTGACTACAGTCATAGGAGGAACTCGTTATGGAAAAGAAAGTTTCAAAACTAATCAACGACCAGATTAACAAAGAAATGTACAGTGCTTATTTATACCTGGAATTTGCAAACCATTTCACTGAAAAGGGATTAGATGGTTTCGCTAACTGGTATAACATCCAAGCTAAGGAAGAAATGGACCATGCGTTAAAGTTCATCGCTTATTTACATGACAATGATGAAAAGGTTACTTATGAAGCAATCGCTAAGCCAGAGTCAAAGTCAAAAGAAGATATTGATGTGTTAAAGGCTGCTTATGCTCATGAGAAGTTCATCACAGCATCTATCAATGCAATCTATGCTGAAGCAAGCAAGGTAAATGATTACCGTACAACACAGTTCTTAGATTGGTTTATCTCTGAACAGGCAGAAGAAGAAAAGAACGCTGCTGACTTAATTCAAAAGATGGAATTATTTGGAAGTGATCCTAAAGCCCTATACTTATTGGATCATGAATTCGCATCACGTTCCTATAAATCATCAGCCCAATAAATATTAGGAGGAAAGAGTGAACATGAAATTTTTTATTAACAGAACAACAAAAGAAATTATCGAAGTGGTATTAGGAAACGATACAACATTTACATCTGAAGGTAGCGAGATGGTTGAATTAAAGGCTAATTCAACAGATGCTGCAGGTGAAAAGCATGTACCAGTTATTACAGTTGATGGTAACAAGGTTCATGTGGTTGTTGGTTCTGTCATTCACCCAATGACGGAAGAACATTCTATTCAGTTCATCGCTTTAGAAACAAAGCAGGGTGTACAGCGTAAGGCACTATTACCTACAGATCAACCAGTTGCTGACTTCGTATTAGCTGAAGGTGATGAAGTTGTAGCAGCTTATGAATACTGCAACCTACACGGCCTTTGGAAGGTAGAAGCTTAGTCAAATCTATGAAGGAGAGAAATCTCCTTTTTTCATTGTATGAAAGTGATAGAATAAAGATGAAGTAGGTGGTGCTATGAAGAAAAAAGTAATGTTCTTATTCAATCCTGAAGCAGGTAACAATGCAATCGAAAAGATTGTCTTTGATATTATCAAGAATCTAACAATCTTTGATTGTGAAGTAACGGTGTTTCCAATCATGCCAGATAAAGGCTTGGGTTCTGAAGAGATATTAATTACTCACGCAGCTGAATTTGAAATAATAGTTGTATATGGTGGAGATGGGACACTCAACCGTGTTGTGAATATTATGATGCATCAAGATATTCACTTACCAATTGGTTATATTCCAGGTGGTACAACCAATGACTTTAGTAAAGCAATTGATGGAGAAGGCACAATTGAATCCTATTGTCGTACGATAGCCTTTGGTAAGCCATTCTCTTATGATGTAGGTTGCTTTAACGGTAAATATTTTAACTACGTAGCTGCTTTTGGAGCATTTACCGCAACGAGCTATGAAACATCTCGTGAATCCAAGAAGATACTTGGATATGGCGCATATGTACTCAATGCGTTAGGAAATCTTCCGGCAAGTCTTTCGAATCATACAAAGATGAAGTTTATTCATGATGGAGTTGAGGAAGAAGGTACATTTGTCTTTGGCGCTATTTCTAATTCACCATCTGTTGGTGGATTTAAGCTTCCATTCTATGAAGATTCCACACTAGATGATGGAAAGTTTGAAGTATTGTTAGTCGCTGCTTTAGATAATCTTGAAGTATTACATAACGTATTAACTGGCGTAGCGACAGGCAATATTGATCCTAAATATGTACATGCATTCAAAACAGATAAGATTGAATTTATCTGTGAAGAAGATACTGCATGGACATTGGATGGAGAGGACGGTGGTAAACATCGCGCAGTCACTATTGAAATTCATCCAAAATCAATGACAATTATGACAAGTAAGTCATGATAATGTATAATATGGACATTGGAGGGTTAGATATGGATAAAATTATTCGTATTGAAAATCGTATTGTATCCGTTGGTAAGACTGATGGAAGCTTAGAAGAATTCGATATTGCATACTTTAACTTCTCACCAAGAATTGGTGATTATGTTAATATCTATCGCAATGATGATAGTATCATTATCACTAAGGCTGAAAGTATTTTTACTAACCAAACGAATGGCCGTGGTGTCAATAAAATTGTGTACGCTCTTCTTGCGTTCTTCTTAGGTGTTTTTGGCGCCCAAGAATTCTATGCAGGAAATACGCGTGCGGGTATGCTTTCACTTATTTTCTGCTGGACAGGTATCCCAGCAATCTATGGAATTTATAAATTCATCATCGCGCTTTCTAAGCCGGCTGATGAGAATGGCTATATTGAAATGTAAAGCGGTATTCTTTGAATGCCGTTTTTCTGTTTAAATTGTTTATCAATCGTGTTTCATTAAGGAGGAGAACATTATGAAACAATATGCACCAATCAAAGAAGGCAAAGTACGTGAAATCTATGACGCTGATGATGCCTTAATTATGGTGGCGACCGACCGTATTTCTGCATTCGATGTCATTTTAAAGAATCAGGTAGTAAACAAAGGAATTGTTTTAACACAAATGTCACGTTTTTGGTTTGATCTAACAAAAGATATTGTAAAAAACCATATGATTACTACTGATGTACAACAGATGCCAGAATTTTTCCGTAATGAGAAATTTGCAGGTAGATCAATGATGTGTAAGAAGTTGGAGATGTTACCAATTGAATGTATCGTAAGAGGATATATCACAGGTTCTGGGTGGGTAAGTTATCAAAAGGATCAGACGGTATGTAATATTAAATTACCAGATGGTCTAAGAGAATGCGATCAACTTCCTGAGCCAATCTATACTCCATCTACTAAAGCAGAGATTGGTGAACATGATGAAAATATTAGTTATGAAAAGTCTGTGGAAATCTTAAAGAAGGCATACCCAGAACGTGGTGAAGAGTATGCACAGAAGTTAAGAGATTATACGATTGCACTATATAAGAAATGTGCTGAATATGCACGAACAAAGGGCATTATCATCGCTGATACCAAGTTTGAATTTGGCCTTGATGAACATGGCGAGGTTGTATTAGCTGATGAAATGTTAACACCGGATTCTAGCCGTTTCTGGCCAGTCGAAGGTTACGCTCCAGGGAAAGGACAGCCATCCTTCGATAAACAGTTTGTTAGAGACTGGTTAAAACAAAATCCAAATAGTGATTACTGCTTACCACAAGAAGTAATTGATAAGACAATTGCGAAGTACTTGGAAGCGTACCATCTATTAACGGGTAAAGACCTAACTTTTTAGCTGAGTGAAACTCAGCTTTTTCTATGGGAATCTATATGTAATCGTGTATAGAAAAAGTGGAGGGTCAGTATGTGTAGAAGGAAAGATTATTTTAGGGATATATGCAAAGCGTATCCACTACAAAAACAATTGCAACAAGCACTAGAAATGAAAATGAAACAATCATCAGATGAAATGCTTCAGAAACAATATCAAGCAGTTTTAAAACAAGTTGAACAAGTAGAGAAGATCATGCATTACATGAAAGTGGTACATGGGAAGATGGCAATGGATATGTTTGTGTCTTACTACATTGATGGAGTTAGACAAAAAGATATTGCATACCAGTATCATATGTCCTTGCGGACATTACAAAGACGTTTTCAAAACTATCGTTCTTTATTAGAAGAAGTATTTCGACATCGTATCGATTGTGCGTAGGAAGTGATATAATCCTGTCATTAGAACAGGAAGTATATATGAACAGAAGAAATCGTTTGATCGAACAATTACAATATCGTCTTAGAAGAAGTTACGGTATGGATCGTCTCAATACACATTTACTCATCATGATGGTAATAATCTTGGTATTGGGTTTATTTGTAAAAAATAGTATTCCGGTGTTACTTGCATTTGTGATCTTTGGCATATTTGTGTATCGCTTTACATCAAGAAATATCACGAAGCGCAGTATTGAAAATCGAAAGTATCAAGACACAAATCGTTTTGTGACAAGACAGTTTAAAGCAGTCAAAAATAATATCACAAATAAAGACTATAAGTACTTTGTATGTAAACGTTGCTATCAACTTATTCGTATACCAAGGGGGAGAGGAGAAGTTGTGATTCATTGTCCACATTGTAAACAGGAGTTTTCTGCAAAAAGTTAAGAATTTGTCAGTGTTTATTAATTGAAAAATAGATGAGTTAGTTATAACATACTACATAGAAAGAAGGTAATTAAAATGTCTAATATGAATCCTGTAACATTACAGAAAATTGATACATTACGTGAGAATTATTTAAAAGATGAAAAGGCAAGAGTTGTTCGCAATGCCTTGGTGAAGAATGATATCGGTACAATTAGTCGTAATTTTGATGCAGAAAGAAATAATCCTAATATCTTCTCAATTGATTTAAAAACAATGCCAGTCACAAATCAATACCAATCTGGTCGTTGTTGGATTTTCTCTTCCATGAATGTTTTAAGAGAACTGATTGCAAAGAAATATAACATGGCTGAGTTTGAGTTATCACAGAACTATATTGCTTTCTACGACAAACTAGAAAAGGCAAACTGGTTTATGGAGTGTACACTACAGGAAATTGATGGTCCTGTAGGAAGCGATAATATGCGTTTCTTATTAGAGTGGGCTGTTGGTGATGGTGGCCAGTGGAACATGTTAGTAAGCCTTGTTAAGAAATATGGTATTGCGCCAAAGAGTGCGATGCCGGATACTTACCAAGGTTCTCATACGTCTAAGATGAATGCAATTCTTAACCGTCGTTTACGTAAGTTTGCGGTGGATAGTCGCAAGTTAGCTCAAGCAGGTAAGAAGGATGAAATTCCAGCATTAAAGGAAACAGCACTCAAGGAAATCTATGGTTTGATTGCGTCTTGTTTTGGCTTACCACCAAAGGAATTTACATTCGAATACAACGATAAAGATGGTAACTATCATGCGGAATATCATGTAAAGCCATTAGATTTCTATGCAAACTTAGGAATTGATTTATCTGATTATATCAGTGTCATTCATGGGCCTACTGCAGATAAGCCATTCCATAAGACTTATACAGTTAAGTACTTAGGGAATGTCGTTGATGGAGAACAGGTAAAGTTACTGAACTTACCAATGGATGAATTAAAAGCAGCTGCGATTGCACAGATGAAGGATGGTTGTCCGGTATGGTTTGGTTGTGATTGTGGTAAGGATGCTGATCGTGATACAGGTCTTTGGGATAATGCACAGTATGACTATGCCAATACATTAGATATGCAATTGGATATGACAAAGGCTGAGATGCTAGACTATAAGGAATCCGCAATGAACCATGCGATGGTATTAACTGGTGTAAATCTTGTGGATGAAAAACCAACTCGTTGGAAGATTGAAAACTCATGGGGAGAAAAGATTGGTAACAAGGGTTACTTCATCGCATCTGATTCATGGTTTGATGAATATACATATGTTGTTGCTGTACATAAGAAGTACTTATCTGAAACTTCTCAAAAGACACTTTTAGAAGAGCCAAAGGAACTGTTACCATGGGATCCATTTGGTACATTAGCTGACTAATTCTATCGTAATGATTATTGACCAGAAGAAATTCTTCTGGTTTTTTCTTTCTGGTGCATTCATAAGCGATTCATAGTGTATAATAAAAATAATGAATTTTATTTGATCTGGAGGATGTATGAAGACATATATTGGAATTGACTTAGGTGGTACAAATGTACGTGTTGCGAAAGTAACTGAATTTGGTGAAGTACTATCTCAAGTAAAGGGACCATCATACGGTATGGAAGGGCCAACAAAGGTCATGTCTAACCTCAAAGAAATGGTAAGAGAGATTCCAGGATGGAAAGATTGTTCTGCGATTGGTGTAGGTGTACCAGGACCGGTTGATAAGAAGTCTGGAAGTATGGTATTAAGCACAAACCTAAAGGGATTTACAGGTTATCCGTTTGCGGATGAACTATCCAAGGAATTTGGTATGCCAGCATTTGTGGATAATGACGCAAACGTAGCAGGACTTGCGGAAGCCTTGGTTGGTGCAGGTAAAGATAAGAGTGTTGTATACTATGTAACGATTTCTACTGGTATTGGTGGGGCATTAATCGTTGATGGAAAGACAGTAAGTGGTAAGCATGGCTTTGGTGGTGAGATTGCAAATATCATCATCGACCGTAACCGTGAAAAGATTAATAACTTAAATGTTGGTGCAGTAGAAAATGAGGCAAGTGGTACTCATATCACACGCAAGGCAAAAGAAGTGATTAAAGATAAAGAAATCCTGCATGCAGGTAGTGTATTTGATTTAGCTGATGCAGGAGATGAAAGAGCTATTAAGATTGTTGATGAAGCCACAAGAGATTTAGGTCAAATGTTTGCGACTATTGCATGTGTATGTGACCCAGATATCTTTGTTATCGGTGGTGGTATGACAAAATCTGCAGATAAGTTCTTGCCAGCAGTGATTGAGAATTATAAATCAATGTCACATACAGCTTTGCATAACACACCATTTGTGATTGCGACGCTAGATGAACCTGGCATTATCGGTGCAGCAATGTTACCGATGAGTGAGGGTATTTAATAGAGGAGTTTTATGTTTCATATTTCTGATTTTAAGAAATATACGCGCTGTACCCGCTTATTTCTAAACGAAATGCAAGCGGAAAAGAGAAAGTTTCAGCCATTTGTAAGATTGGATGAAGAGGTTAGTGAGCTGGCTTGTGTGAAGCTAGGTGTAACTAACCATTTTCTTGGTAAACAGGGTGATGACGCAAGCTTAGCCATGAATGCTTTACAGGAGTATGACTGGCTTGTTAAAGCTCGTTTTGAGTATGAGCAGCTACGTATTAAAGCACCATTCTTACATCGCAATCAAGATGGATGGGATCTGTATTTTCTATTTGTTGGTTTATTTCCACATGCGGATGATATGCAGTTCTATTGTGATACGGTATGGGTATTAGAGGGATTAAATATTAGAATCAAAGATATTTATATGATCCATCTCAATAAAAACTACCGTAGAGGAAAAGAATTAGATCCACATGAATTATTTATCGTCAGTACATCTTTCTATAATGATAAAAATAATCCAACAGTAGATATCAAAGAAGCCATCTATGATAACTTACATGATTTGCATTATTTATTACAGCAGATGGAATCCTGTACGTTTGAAACGGTAGGAGAACCAATCCGGAAACCACAATGTATGACACGTCAAAAATGTTTATACTATGATGATTGTTTCCCACACGAAAAACAGTTACCGGATAATTCTATTTTGACACTGATTGCTTCAAGATTTAAGCGACAGATGTATGAAGAAGGAAGATTATATCTTAGAGATGCAGATCCAGAACGTATCGAAGGTTCTTCTCAACAGTTTGCGCAAATCCAAGCAGACCGAAATGGTGGACAATATGTTGACTACAATGCCTTGGCAAACTGGTTAGGTTACATTCATTATCCGATTACCTGTATTGATTTTGAATGGGAGCGTTTTGCGATTCCACCATATGAAGGAATGCACCCGTATGATGTATTGCCATTTGAATATTCTCTACATATCATGCATGAAGATGGTAGAATCGAGCACGAAGTCTATCTCAATATCCATGATAACCGTAAGGACATGGCAGAACATTTAATTCATTCGATTCCTAAGGAAGGAACGGTACTTGCTTATAACGCAGAAGGTGCTGAAAAGATTCGTATTCAAGAGTTAGCAGATATGTATCCAGAATACGCAAAGGACCTATTACACATCAATGCACGCATGGAAGATCTACAGTTGCCATTTTCAACAGGTATCATTTACGATACACGGATGAAGGGACAGTGGTCATTAAAAACCATTATGGCAATGATGGATGATCCAGGCTATCATGACCTAGATATCCAACAAGGTATGGATGCGGTATTTGAATGGCGTAATCTAGATAAGAATGTTGATACTGAAGATGTAGAAAAGAGTATCGCTGACTTAAAGGCATATTGCGGTATGGATACCTATGCGATGACAGTTGTACTAAAATGGCTATTTGAATTGGTTCAAAAAACTTCACTGTAAAAGGTGAAGTTTTTTATCACGGAATATTCACATCGAATACAAAAATAATTGTATTTATGTTGTATAATATAGGCATAAATACAAGAAGTGCAAAAGGTATCATTGAAAACATTAGTAGTTGTTTTGAGTGTATCTCGAGCACATACAGGAGGTATTTTATGAGATTTGAAATTGTAGGTAAGAATATCGCTGTTACACCAGCAATGCGTACAAAGATTGAGGAGAAATTATCTGCTTTAGATAAGTACTTACTCATCGATGAAAACACGATTGCGCGTGTACTTGCCAGAGTTTATCCAAACTCTCAGAAGGTAGAAGTTACAATCCCATCACGTGTAGGTATTTTAAGAGCAGAAGTTGTAAATAATGACTTCTATGCTGCAGTAGATTTAGCGATTGATAAGTTAGAAGACCAAATTCGTCGTCAAAAGACTAGACTGAATAAGAAGCATCGTGAACACCTTGCAAATGCATTTATTGATACAGATCTTGCGGAAGAAGAAAACTCAATTCCTGTTAAGACAAAGACTGTGAATGCGGAAGAAATGGATCTTGATACAGCCATCATGAAGATGGAACTCAGTGGACATAACTTCTACATCTATACAGATGATGAAACAGAAACTGTTTCTGTTGTATATCGTCGTTCCAGCGGTGGATATGGCTTACTAGAAGTTAGTAAATAACAAGTTTCAAAGATCGGGAGAAATCCCGATTTTTTGTTTAAAGAAACTACAGTCAAACTAGAACTTTAGAATAAGAGCAATAGGAATACTGGAAATTTAAACACTGTCGTAGGAAACTCCTTCATACTGTGTATATAGATTTAAGGGGATCTATGTCACATGAAATTACAACGTTTACCATACGATGAGAAAGTTAAACTATTAGAGAGTTTAGGAAGAATCTATCGCCGGGAGAAAACGCGAGAGTTAATTGGCGATAGTCATGAAGTTCATGAAAGAACAGTTGCTTATGTTCAAAGGGGAATAGGGCATATGATTGAACATGTCATGGAGAATTGTTCGTCGGATACTGTGTGTATCATCAAGCATGATTTTCTAAATCAATCACCAAGAAACTGGTACTGTAACTACTATGCAAAATCATCATATTATCGACTAAAAAAGGAAGCAGTTGAAGAATTCGTTCGTTGCCTAGATATTTGAAAAATGTTAAAATGAACTACAGATATAGATGTTCAAAAGGCTGTATTCATGCGGAAATTTTTACTTTTTATTTTGAAATAAAATGTAACCGTTTCCATTCTTGCAAACAGATATATCCTATACAACAAGGAGGTTCTAAGACATGTTGAAAGGTATAGCAGCATCACAGGGGATTGCAATTGCAAAAGTTTATAAGTTGGAACAACCAGTTCTCAAGATTGTACAGACAAGCGCAAATCCAGAGGAAGAATTAAAGAAGTTGGATAGTGCATTTACAAAGACAATCGCAGATATTGAACAGATTAAAGAAGTCGCATCAAAGACATTAGCAGAAGAAGAATTAGCTATTTTCGATGCACATCTTATGATGATAGGTGACCCAGAATTCCGTGCTTCAATTGAGAATGAAATTACATCAAATTCAGTAAATGCTGAATACGCAGCTGATTGTGTATCAAAGATGATGATTTCTATGTTTGAAAGCATGGATGATGAATACATGCGTGCAAGAGCAGCAGATATTAAAGACGTATCATTCCGCTTACTCTGCAATATCACAGGAAATGAAATTCCTAACCTAAGTACATTAAATGAACCAGTAGTTGTGGTTGCAAAAGACTTAACACCATCTGATACAGGTTCCTTAAATAAGGAATTCGCAAAAGGCTTTGCGACTGAAATCGGTGGACGTACAAGCCACAGTGCTATCATGGCACGTTCCTTAGAGATTCCAGCAATCGTTGGTGTAAATGAAATTCTAAATACATTAAAATCTGGTGATTTAGTAATCTTAGATGCTATCAATGGTGAAGTAATCACAAACCCAACAGAAGAACAGATTGCGGATTATACAAAGCGCGCTGAAGAGTTCCGTGCAAATAAGGAAGCTTTAAAGGCTTTAAAAGATAAACCATCCGTATCTGTTGATGGCCATAAGGTTGAACTGGTTGGTAATATCGGTTCACCAGCTGATGTTGATGCAGTAAACGCAAATGGTGGTGAAGGTGTAGGTCTATTCCGTACAGAATTCCTCTACATGAAGAGTGAAAATGATTTCCCTAACGAAGACATGCAGTTTGCGGCATATAAATCAGTTCTTGAAGGTATGAATGGCAAGCAAGTTGTTATTCGTACACTTGATATCGGTGGCGATAAGAAGTTAAGCTACTACCAATTTGAAGAAGAGATGAACCCATTCTTAGGTGTACGTGCTGTTCGTTTCTGCTTATCACGTAAGGATATCTTCCGTGTTCAATTGCGTGCACTATTACGTGCTTCCGCATTTGGTAAGTTATGCATCATGTTCCCAATGATTGCGACTGTCGCAGAATTCCGTGAAGCAAAGTCTGTATATGATGAAGAACGTGCAAAATTGATCGCAGAAGGTGTAACTGTCGGTGATGTACAAGTTGGTATCATGATTGAAATTCCTGCTGCAGCAGTACTTGCTGATCAGTTAGCGAAGGAAGCAGATTTCTTCTCCATCGGTACAAACGACTTGATTCAGTACTCCATGGCTGCTGACCGTATGAGTCAACCAGTATCGTATCTCTATCAGCCACTAAACCCATCTGTATTACGTTTAATCAAGATGGCAATCGATGGAGCGCACAAAGAAGGTAAATGGTGTGGTATGTGTGGTGAAATGGCTGGCGATGAGTTAGCTGCACCAGTATTACTTGGTTTAGGATTAGATGAGTTCTCTATGAGTGCTACTTCAATCTTACCAGCACGTAAGATCATTAACTCCTTAAGTTATGCTAAGATGAAGGAACTAGCTGAAAAGGCAGTTGCTTCATCTACAGAAGCAGAAGTTGTAGAACTGATCAAGAATACAATTTCAAAGTAATGTAATGAAAATGCTGTATAAGTGAAATGACCTATACAGCATTTTTTTCTATTATGAAGAAGTGTTATGTTCGATCCGGCTGTAAACTTGGAATATAGAATTCTTTTAAATCATCTAGGCGTAAACAACCTAAGGACTTACCAAATACACATCCACAATCAATATGATAGATTTGTTTATTCTTTCCTATGGCAATTTTTCCACGGTATTCATCGCCATAGCGGAAGGTAGGTGTATGGCCTACAATCATTGTCGTATCGTTGAAGGGATTTGCATCTAAACCTATCTTTTCCCATATTAGGGTGTGATGTGGTACAGAGGCGATGACAGTAGTAGGTTTCATATATTCTTCGCTAAGGCCAGCATGAACTAATAGGAATTTTTTGCCATGAACGGTTAATTCTTTGTAATACGGACAGTTTTCGAGATAAAGTTTAATGTCATAACATTCATGGTAATCTAAGTCCATAAATTGGTCAGAAGTGATGAGTCCTCCATTACGCAATGTCCATCGTAGATAATCATCATCTGCACGCTGTGCGCGAAAATCTCGTTTACAGTCGATCATGTATTGTGCATACTTTAATAGCCATACGTCATGATTGCCCATGACGAGGTGCATATTCTTGCTGGAGATAATCTTTTGTAATAACTCCATCGACTTAGGACCACGGTCACAAACATCACCAACAATCCATAGTTCATCATAGTCACTAAAAGAAATCAGATCTAACATCTGCATAAACTCATCGTAGCAACCATGTATATCACTCATTACATATATCGACATCTGTATTAACTCCTAATGCAAATATCATACCACAAACAGGATATAGGGATGTGGATTATGGTTAGACTTCAATTGTTTTTTCTTCACAATAAGACACAGTTTTGGTATAATATCAACGGCTATTTTTATGAAAGAAGGTATTGAATATGGGAAGAGCGCATGAAGTCCGTGCAGCCTCAATGGCAAAGACTGCTGCAATTAAATCAAAGTTATATTCACGTTTTGGAAAGGAATTATATATCGCTGCCAAGAGTGGTGTTCCTGATCCAGATATGAATCTTTCTTTAAAGAGAAAGATTGCTGAAGCAAAATCCAACCAAGTACCTGCCGATGTTATTAAGAGAGCAATCGACAAAGCGAAGGGTGGAACAGACGAAAACTATACAGAAGCACGCTATGAAGGATTTGGTCCTGGTAACTCTACTGTTATTGTAGATTGCTTAACAGATAATACAAATCGTTCTATGACAGAAGTTAAGACAGCATTCAATAAGTCAAAGGGTGCTAAGATGGTTAACGCTGGTGGTGTTTCTTACAACTATGAATCAGTTGGTCTATTTGTATTTAACTATGCGGATGAAGACGCAATGCTTGAGGCATTATTAGAAGCTGAGGTTGATGTTACTGACCTTACAATTGAAGATGGTGTGATGACTGTTAAGACAGCATTCACTGATTTCGGTAAGGCACAGGATGCGATTGAAAAACTATTGCCAAACATTGAATTTGAAACATGTGAAACAACAATGTTACCAAATGAATATGTAACACTTACAGATCCTGAAGAAATTGAAGCGTTCCATAAGTTAATGGATATGCTCAATGAAGCAGATGATGTAAATAAGGTGTACCATAACGCTATCATTAACGAATAACATGCATGAATACTCTTCCTAGTATGGAAGAGTTTTTCTTTTGTTGGGCTTGTGCTACTATGGATAAAGAGGAAGCGTTATGACGAGAATACTACTTGTGGAAGATGATTTCGCAATTGTTCATTCCTTACAGGAATATCTGAATCTAGAAGGATTTGCTTCAGATCATGCTAGTGGACAAAAGGAAGCGGAAGAACTATTAAAGACAAAACAATACCAATTATTGTTATTGGATGTTTCTTTAAAAGACGGTGATGGCTTTGCGGTATGTGATATGGCACAAAAGACTCAGTTGCCAGTCATCTTTTTAAGTGCGTCTTCAGATGAAGAGACAGTGGTGAGAGGGTTGAACATTGGTGCAGATGATTACATCACCAAACCATTTCGTCCAAAGGAGTTGCTCTCTCGTATCAAAAATGTCTTACGTCGTCATGCAGGACATCAAACAATTATCCTTTTAGATGACATACAAGTTGATACAGAAAAGGCTATTGTAAAGAAAAAGGATACTATCATCAATTTATCTGCACTTGAATATAAGTTACTCACACTCTTTATCGATCATCGTGGCAAGCTACTTACAAGAGATCAACTCCTCGATGAGATTTGGAATATTGCTGGTGATTTTGTGAATGACAATACGGTAACGGTATATATTAAACGCTTGCGTGAGAAAATTGAAAATGATCCTACAAATCCCAAGATTATTAAAACAGTGCGTGGACTAGGATATAGGATGGACTGATATGAAGTATTTACGTAATCAAGATGTTCTTCATGAGTTACTAATTTCTTTTGTGATTGGTATTGTATGCATGGTTATCACATATCCATTTTTTGGTGGATATGCATTCCTATTTCTATTCTTGATGCTTGTGCTTGTAGGAATACATTATTATTTCTCTATCAAGCGTTACGAGCAGATTGCACAGTTAAGTTTATCATTAGATAAGGTGCTACATGGCAGTGCAATCCGTATTGATGAGCAATATGAAGGTGAATTATCTATCCTTAGTGATGAGATTTCGAAGATGGTAATTAAACTCAATGAACAAACCGAACTACTACAAAAAGATAAAGTTCGATTAACTAACGCAATCGCGGATATCTTTCATCAGATGCGAACACCACTTACATCAATTAACTTATCGCTAACTGTTTTAAATGATGATCATCTTTCTAATGAGAAAGCACTCTATTATCGTCGAGATATCAAGAAACAGTTAGAGAAATTACAGTGGCTAATTGAAACATTACTGAAGATGTCTAAAATCGATGCGAAGACTGCTATCTTCCATCGACAAGAAATACTAGTAAAAGATATCTTAACAAAGGCAATAGAACCATTCGCAATTCCGATGGAACTAAAAGAACAAAAGTGTATTCTGAACTGTTCAGATGAAAAGATGTTCGTTGATGATCAATGGACAATGGAAGCTTTCAGTAATCTTATCAAGAATGCGATGGAACATACTCCAGATGGTGGTACGATTCAACTGAATGTCAGTGAAAATCCATTATACACAGAAGTGATTGTGCAAGATAATGGAGAAGGGATTTTGGAGGAAGATATCCCATACATGTTTGAACGCTTTTATAAGGGTAAAAACGCAAAACCGGAAAGCGTAGGAATTGGACTAGCTTTTGCCCGCATGATTATCACTGCTCAAAACGGAACCATCAGTGTTAAGAATCATCCAGATGGTGGTGCTTGCTTTACTGTACGTTTCTATAAACAAATTATTTGATCCTGTGAAAACAGGATTTTTTATCTTACAAAATGTCATCATTGTGTCACATTTGCTTTTTATACTGTAAGTATAAGGAGGGCTTTGATATGGAAGTCTTACGCGTCGAACACTTAACAAAAATTTATGGAAAAGGGGAAAATGAAGTAAAAGCTCTAGATAATGTTTCATTTAAGGTGGAACAAGGTGAGTTTGTGGCAATTATTGGTCCATCAGGATCAGGGAAATCAACACTACTACATATGCTTGGAGGTGTTGATAAACCAACACGCGGAAAAGTATTTGTAGGTGGACAAGATGTCTATGCACAAAATGAAGAACAACTAGCTGTATTTCGCCGAAGAAAAGTTGGTTTAATTTACCAATTCTATAATTTGATTCCTGTACTAAGTGCAGAGGAGAATATCACATTACCTGTGCTAATGGATGGAAAAGAAGTTAACAAAGAACGCATTGAAGAGTTATTGAATGTGTTAGGATTACAAGAAAGACGAAAAAATCTACCAAATCAACTTTCTGGTGGTCAACAACAACGTGTATCCATTGGTAGAGCGCTTATGAACGCTCCAGCTATCGTGCTTGCGGATGAACCGACAGGAAACCTCGATAGTAAAAATAGTCAAGAAATTGTTGAACTATTAAAACTATCAAATAAAAAATACCAACAGACAATGATCATCATTACCCACGATGAAAGTATTGCCTTACAGGCAGACCGTATTATCTCAATCGAAGATGGAAAGATTACAAGAGATGAAAGAATCCGTGAGGTGTAATCATGAGTATATTTACAAAACTTACACAACGCTATCTTTCCAAGAATAAGACAAGAACGATTGTGACTTTGATAGGTATTATTGTATCTATGGCTTTGTTTACTGCCGTTATTGAAGGTGCATACAGTGGATATCAGTTCTTAAAGAATCGTGAGATCGCTGTGACAGGTCAGTGGCAAGTCATCATGAATGATGTAAATCAAGAAGGTCTAGAAGAAGCGAAAACAAATAAACAAATTGATCAATACGAAAATATATATACGCTTGGTTGGGCAAAAGTTGATAATGAAAACGATGGCAAACCCTATCTTCTCGTACAATCCTTGGGTGATACGGAACATGCATTATTCCCAATCAATTTAGTTTCAGGTCATATGCCTGAAAAAGAAGATGAAATTCTATTGCCAGAGAACTTTATTGCGAATGCAAAAGAGAAGTATCAAGTAGGTGATACGATTACTCTAGAAACAGGACAACGTTTTATAGAGAAACAACAACTCTCTGAAAATACACCATACCAGGAAAAAGAGAGTTTGAAGAATACAACCAAACATACATTTACCATTGTTGGTATTATGGAACGTCTACCATTTGAGATTGAAGAATTCTCTTGTCCTGGATATACATGCATTACTAATGGTTTTCATACAGATAGTCAGAAACTATTCGTAACAATTCATTCACCAAGTAAAATGCAGGACTTCTTAATGCGTCAAACAATTTCAGATTCTTATGTTCCACATTCGGATTTATTACGTTTTTATGGTGCATTTAAAGCAAGCGGGGAACGTTCAGTATTGATTGGCTTAACAACAATACTTGTACTTCTCATTGCGTATGGTTCTATTTCACTGATTTATAATTCATTTTCTATTTCCATCAGTGAACGTATTCGTCAGTTTGGAATTATGAGGTCAATTGGTGCTTCCAATCGTCAGATTCGTCGCATGGTTCTTTTTGAAGCATTTCTACTCGCAATCATCGGTATTGTTTTGGGTGTCATTGTTGGATGCGTTGGAATTGGTGTGACACTTGCTTGGGTTCAACATAACTTTATTGTAAATATTGCGAATAAAGTTGGTGTTGGTTTACGTTTGGTGATTAGTCCATTACCAATTTTTATCGCAGTTATGATTTGCCTAGTGACGACGATTGTTGCGGCATATATTCCTGCATATAAAGCAATTCATAAATCTGCGATAGAGGCAATTCGCCAAAGCGATGAAATTATCATTAAACCAAACGAAGTGAAGACATCCAAACTTACTCAGAAAATGTTTGGATTTGCTGGTGTAATGGCTACGAAAAATTTTAAGCGTAATAAACGTAAGTATCGTTCAACGATTCTTTCATTAGCGTTAAGTGTCATTCTATTTATCTCTGCCGCATCATTAACACAGTATGTAAATAAGATGTTGCTGATTCAGAGTAGTAATGACCACAAGATGAATGTCATGTACAATGCATACACTGATGAACAAGAAGATGTTACCCAGCGTTTTAATGTCATTAAGGCAATACCAGAAATTCAAAATATCGCTATCACGCAGAAAATTTTCGATGAAGCCTATATTCAACGTAATTACATTGCGTCTGAATACTGGACAGCAGAGAACCAACAGTATCTTCGCCGTATCAAGGATGCGGTAGGTGTGAATGTTGAACTAGTTTTTGTGGATGATGATGCATTTAAGAATTTGTGTAAACAAAACAAGATAGATTCTTCCAGTTATTTTGATAAAAATAGTCCAAAGGGTTTACTGTATAATCACGTTATCCAACAATTTATTAGAGAAGACAAGGGTATTACGCGTGATGTATCCGTGATAGATACTAACGCAAACAATGTACCAATGTTTGTTCGTGAATACAAACAGATAGAAGGGTATGCAAGTTTACATGAGCCATATATTAAAGATGGTAAGCAGTATTATCTTTTCTATCCGATAGAGTATATTGAAGAAATGAAAGGCTACGAAAACTTAGACATGCGTAAAGCCAAACTCTACCCAGTTGAAGAAATTGATATTGATATTCCACTTGTGGCAGGAGCACAAATTGAAGAGAATCTATTTACATTAAGTCGTAATACAATGCAGCTAATCTATCCAAGAAGTATGGCGACGACACTATTTGAAAATACAGATACGAGCTATATTCAACGATTATCTAATCCAGAGATTGGTATACAAACAGATAATCATGCAAGTGTTGCTCAACAACTTGAAAAGATTCAAAAAGACAATGGTTGGAGTGCGGATAGAATCTATGACTTTGACCGTGAACGTCAAAATAATCGCATGTTTATCTTAGTGATAAATGTATTTTCCTATGGATTCATTCTTCTAATTGGCGTTATATCGATTGCGAATGTATTTAATACCATTTCGACAAACATCATTCTTCGAAGAAAAGAATTTGCGATGTTACGATCGGTTGGTATGTCTGAAAAGGGCTTCCAAAAAATGCTTAATTATGAGTGTTTAATCTATGGAGGTCGAAGCTTGGCCATTGGTCTTCCAATATCGTTTATCATTTCATTCTTTATCCATCATGTGATTAATCAAATGGTACAAGTTGATTACTTTATTCCTTATGTCAGTGTACTACTTGCAATCGCTATGGTATTTGTGGTTGTGTTTATCACCATGTTGTATACAACAAGAAAGATACGCAGAAATAATGTGATTGAAGAATTACGTATTGAAAATATTTAATTAGACACTACTTCTATATACCAGTTTAAGACAGGCTTATTTTGAAATATACCTGTCTTTTAATGTGATGAAAATAAGAAATAATTTTATTGATATTGTGATATTTAGGTAATGTACTATAATTCTTTTGAGTTCAATAATAGGGCCTAAATTTTTGAAATTTAGACTTAGATAATATATCTGGAGACTTTCTTGGAGAGATAGTTGAAGTAAAGATAATTGCTATAAAAATTGAAGTATATGTTCTATTCTGAATTGATATTGAGGGGGGTTATTATGAAATATATGCATTTTAAAGGTGGTTGCTCATATGCTGGTATAGCAAATATGTTGGAACTATCTGGTTATGATACAGAAGACTATATTATTGCAAATAAAATTAAATTACCATATATGTTTGATTATGTTGATGGAACATATCTTGCGGGAACGCGTCTTCAAAACCAAAAGTGGTTTAATTTATTTTTAAACCAGATTGGTTTTAGACTCGTTGAAGTTAAGATCTCTTCAACTGATCTAGTCAATTATTTACAAGAAGATAGACCTACAATGATAGGCATCATTTCTAATGAATCTAAGCATGCAGTTATTTACTATAAACATGATGAACATGATTTTTATTTCATTAATAACAAGTTTGAAAACGAACAGTGCCCAGAGTTGATAAAGATGAGTGCTACAAAACTTATTTCCAGCGTTCCGGACGTGTTGACTATTGGATATATGGAAAAGTGTAAAGTTGAAAATGTAGATATAATATCTCGGTTAATACATTCCGCTAAAACGCTAGAAAAAATGGATAGAGATTTATCATTATATTGTTCTACGTATCACAGTAAAAAAGATATACTGAGTTGTAGAGAGAACTTGTTTAGGGCACTATTTCTTGAAGCACCTATTATGTATCAATTAGAAAGCAACGAATATTTATATCGAAACCTTTGGGAATTACAGCGTAGTTTCATGCATGTATTATCCGTAGAAAATGATATTTTGTTATCTAATTATATTGATATGAAACTATTGAATGAAACAATAAAGTCAATTTTAAATGCTATCCATGACTTAATTGAAAATTCTTAAATATATAACTTAAAAAATAAGAAGTTAAATGAAAAGAACATTAGATATATCTAATGTTCTGAAGAGATATAGTGAGCACCACTGATTTCTAATTTTAGTAGGCGTTTTCTTTCTTCACTTGGTAATACACTGGTATAGAGTAGGGTGCTACGATATTCCAATGTTCTCCATGGGAATGGTACATCCGCAAATTTACTACAGATACGCATATCTTCCTTACGCATGTCATGGAGCCATTTCTTGCCAGTATCGTTGAAGGCAAGGATGCGTAAGTGGTCAAGTGCTGGTAGACGTTGTGCTTCATATTTTGTTAACTGTACCATCGCTTGTAAGATACTACGACGGATGCGATTGCTGGTATAACGATATGTAGTAGCATCCCTTAAGAAGCCTTCATACGTATCGTTATCTGTAGCACATTTACGTAGGTGATTTTCGATTCCTTCGTTAAATAAGAACAAGTCTTCTAATTGCTTGCGAGAAGAAGTTAATAAGTACGTACGCAAGTAAGGATAGAACTGTTCAGGATAAACCAGCGTACTTTTTTTCAGTATTTCTTCCATTGGTGTAGAACTTGCTAGGCTCTCATTATTTTTGAGTGCTTTACGAATTGCTAGGGCACTTGCATTTTCAGATATCTCAGGACTAAGATAACCACTTGTACGCTGTACAATCACTGGTTGAATATTAGATTCTTTTAGATGCTTTAAATAAGAAACAGCTAAGATATCATTTGGCTCCATGGAACCTGTTAGAAGACTATATGCGCGAGGGAAAGACATCCCTGTCTGCATGCTTTCTCTTAAGTTATCAGGATTAAGAGAAGTATCCGCAATCTCTTGTAAGTTTTCTAAATTCGCGCACTCACTACCAAAGGAGATATAGTCAACTTTCGCAATCTTTAAAAGTTCCACTGCACCATACGCAAACTTAGAAGCACTTTGGGTTGCGTAGAAATAAGGTAATTCGATCACTAAGTCTACACCATTTTCAATGGCTGCCTTGGCACGTTTCCATTTATCGATAATTGCTGGTTCTCCACGCTGTACAAAATTACCAGACATAACAGCGATAACCATATCACAACCACTCAGTTTTCTTGCTTGTTCGATTTGATAGCGATGTCCATTATGGAATGGATTATACTCCGCTATGATTCCACATACTTTCATTTCTTAAAATTCCTTTACAGTTGATATGATACAATGAAATCAATCAAACAAGAAAGGATATTTCTTTATGACAGAGTTAATTTATAAAATCATTAAACCTGAAACAGAAGTGAGGGCAACACTAGTCTGTGTACATGGTATGCAAGAACATCATGCCCGTTATATTTCCTTTGCAAGAGAGTTATCTAAGCAGGGTGTAGCGGTACTAATTTATGACTTACCAGGTCATGGGGATGCATTTAAAGATGAACTAGGATACTTCGCAGATCAAAATGGAGATGAAGTATTAATTCAATCAGTAGATACGATGGTTAAGAAGTTACATACAGAATTTCCTGATGTTCCACATTTCTTATTTGGACACTCCATGGGTTCTATCATCATACGCTTATATCTAGAGCGAAATAATGATTTTTCAGGCGTGATTCTTTGTGGTGCACCAAATTATCGGCCAGCAGCTGGCTTTGGTAAGAAACTTGCACAGTTACTAGTCAAGATGAAAGGACCTAAGGCAAAGACAAAACTATTAACAGCGCTTAGTGTTGGTGCCTTTAGTAAGGCTGTCAAGAATGCAAAGACACCAGTTGATTGGTTGTCCTATAACGAAGATAACGTAAACAAATTCTTGAACGATGAATTATGTGGTGTCCCATTTACAGATGCGGGTAACCGTGACTTATTTACAATGGTTGCTCACTTACATCATCCATTTACCGCGAAGAATCCATCTTTACCAATTCTATTTATCAGCGGTGAAGATGATCCATGTACGGGTGGAACACTGGGGTTAGTGGATAGTATTTCAACTTTACAGAAGAATGGATATGCAAATATCGAGAACATTACTTTCCCGAAAATGCGTCATGAGATTCTCAATGAAAAGGAGAATCATCTTGTAATCGAACAGATTATTAAATTTATTAACCAGCATCAATAAAAATTGAAACAAATATTTTCTGAAAGAAAAGGTTAATAGGGTATCTTCCATCATTTTTTCGCTTTTGGAAGCGTTTTTCGGGGGATATTTGATTGACTTTGAAGTGCGGTTTGTTATAATTTATAAGCGTTAACGAGCGAGGAGACTGCCGTGAAGTGGACAAAAACAGAGTTGCTGCGTGATTTGCAGAATGTAGATTTTGACGAAGATGTAGTAATTGAGAACGATGAACTGAAAAATGACACCGGTATCTTATCTGTTGAAGATGTTCATGTAGAAGGTCACGGTTATATCGACGATGAGGATGATCGCTTCTATGTAGATATGCATATTACAGGTACAATGATTTGTCCGGATGCTATCACAAATGAACCGATTGAAGTCCCTCTCGATGTCGAAAGTCAAGAAACATATGTCTTTGAAGAAACTGATGAAGATGGGGTACGCCTCGTTACCAGTGAAGTCGTTGATCTGATGCCTGCGGTGATAGATGCTATCCTGCTGGAGGTACCACTTCAAGTGACTGAAGCAATAGAAGGTGAATATCCGCATGGCGATGGCTGGCAGATATTTACAGAAGCTGAGTATCAGGAAAGCCGGAAAGATCAATTGGATCCGCGTCTGGCAGGACTGAAGCAATTCAAAAATGAATAGTAGGAGGTGCTAGACAATGGCTGTACAACAGAGAAGAAATTCCAAGACGAGAAAGAACAAGAGAAGAACACATTACAAGTTAAATGTACCTACACTCGTAAAGAATGCTGCAGGTGAATACGTTCGCCCACACCATGAAGGTTCTTACGTTAAGGAAACAACAGAATCCAAATAAGGTTGGAAATGAAGATGCTTAATAGCATCTTTTTCTATTGCTATATCAGAAGTCGTTTGATAAAGTCTATTTAAATTAAGGAGTTTCTATGAGTGTAAGAGCGGAAGTATTAAATATATTAGAGCGTGTATTTCGTCAACATGGTTTTGCGTCTTTACTATTAAGAAAGGCAAATATCTCGAAAGAAGAGATGGGCCTAGCAAGTGAAATCGTGTACGGTACGATACGGAATAAAACACTATTAGAAGAACAGTGGCGTCCATTTACAAAGCATGTTAAACCAAGAGTGTCTGCACTTCTTAATATGAGTGTGTATCAGTTACTCTTTTTGGATAGTATTCCTTCCTATGCCGTCATCTTTGAGGCGGTTGAGCTTGCCGGTAAATCGGAGAAAGAGTTTGTAAATGCTGTTCTTCGTAAGGTACAGGAACAGGGTCTAAAAAAGCCTGAAGGAAATACAATTGAAGAACTTGCGGTATTAACTTCTCATCCTCTCTGGATTTTACAGTTATGGAAGGCTCACTATGGTTTTGAAACAATGAAAGAGATTGCCTTACATAATCAAGAGCCTTCACTTGTATACGGTAGAGTGAATACCTTGAAGTGTAAGAAAACTGAGGTTGCTCAAATGCCGAATGTACGTATGCTAGAGGATGATTGTTTCTTCTATGCAGGTGTTTTACAGAGAACAGAACTATTCTCTAAAGGAATGGTATTAATACAAGATCGACATTCACAAAAAGTAGTGCGTAAGCTGGATGTTTTACCTGGTATGCAGGTGTTAGATGCCTGTGCAGCACCGGGCACAAAAACGCAACAAATCGCTTGCTTGATGAAGAATCAAGGTAAGATTATCGCTACGGATTTGTATGAAGCTCGTTGTAACTTGATTGATGAATTAATGAATCGTACAGGAGTATCTATTGTTTCTGCAAAGCAGAATGATGCAACAATCACAGGTAAATTTTCTAAGGAAAGTTTTGATCGTATTTTGATTGATGCGCCATGTTCAGGTCTAGGAGATTTGTCACACAAGCCAGAGATTCGTTGGCATCTAGAGCCCACATCAATCGATGAACTTGTACGTACGCAAGAAGCAATACTAGATGCGAATGCAGATTACTTACGTGTTGGTGGAATCCTTGTTTATAGTACATGTACGTTAAATCGTAAGGAAAACGAACAACAAATTAAAAAGTTCTTAGCAAAACATTCTGACTATGTCTTGCTAGAAGAAGAGACTTTATTTCCGATGATAGATGATGCCGATGGCTTTTATTACGCAAAATTAAAGCGTAACCAATAGGGATATTTGCGCTTGAAACATTGGATAAGATATCGAGAAATTAGTGTGATTG
The DNA here is from genome assembly GCF_963517755.1 of uncultured Solobacterium sp. Classification (NCBI taxonomy): domain Bacteria; kingdom Bacillati; phylum Bacillota; class Erysipelotrichia; order Erysipelotrichales; family Erysipelotrichaceae; genus Solobacterium; species uncultured Solobacterium sp. The sequence continues at coordinate 238,287 of NZ_CAUQGG010000001.1, read as the reverse complement.
TGGTAATATATTAACTATGCAAAGTATATATGATTTAAATATGAAGATGGCGACAGAAATGCTCGCTGAAAAGGGACAAAAATCTTATCGTGCAAAGCAATTATTCCAATGGCTTTATCGTAAGCGTGTGGGTTCATTCCAAGAGATGACTGATATGCCTGCGAGTCTATTAGAAGATCTTGCACAGGAATATTCGATTGAACCTGTTAAGGAAATTACGCGTCAAGTTGCGCGTGATGGAACTACCAAATATCTTTTCCAGTTGGCGGATGGTTCCTCCGTTGAGACAGTCTTGATGCATTTCCACTTTGGGGAAAGTTTATGTGTAACAAGTCAGCTTGGTTGTAATATGGGCTGTACTTTTTGCGCTTCTGGTTTGTTAAAGAAACAGCGTGATTTAACAGCTGGCGAAATTGTTGGACAAGTTATGTTTGTCCAAAAAGAACTTGATAAAATTGGAAAGCGTGTTGATAACGTCGTTATTATGGGTACAGGTGAACCATTTGATAACTATGATAATGTGATGCGTTTCTGCGAAATTATCAATAGTGACTTAGGTCTAGCAATAGGCGCAAGACATATCACAATTAGTACTTGTGGTATTGTTCCACGTATTAAAGATTTTGCTAAGGGTCATTATCAATATAACCTGGCAATCTCTTTACATGCACCAAATGATGAATTACGTCGCAAATTAATGCCTATTGATCAAGCATATCCTTTGGATGTCTTGATGGACGCATTACATGAATATAGTGAAGGTAATAATCGTCGTATTACATTTGAATACATCTTATTGCATGGTGTAAATGACACGGATACACATGCAATACAGTTAGCGAATTTGATTCGTGGTATGAATGCCTATGTGAATCTCATTCCATATAACCAGGTTGATGAAAACGGATATGTTTCGACGAATGAGAAAGTCGCATTGCATTTTTATGATGTGCTAATGAAACATGGTGTAAAAGCTACCTTGCGTTCTAAACATGGTGATGATATTGATGCGGCTTGTGGTCAGCTTCGCGCAAAACATGAAAAGGGTAAACTTTAAACATGAAGTACTATGGAATAACAGATAAAGGATTGGTGCGTAAGAGCAACCAAGATAGTTATGTCATTGCGACAAATGTGGCTGGTGAAGTATTTGCGATTGTCGCAGATGGTATTGGCGGAAATTTAGGTGGGGATATTGCCAGTCGAATGGCGGTAGCCCATTTTTCGCGTGTATTCTCTGAGACAGAGCAGTTTCAAAATGTAGATGAAGTGAAACAATGGTTAAATCGCGAAGTGAAAATCTGCAATTCCGCAATCTTCGATTACGGTAAGGAACATGTTGATTTAAAGGGTATGGGTACAACACTATGTGCTACTTTGATTACACATATTGGTATCTTTATTGTAAATATTGGAGATTCTCGTGCATATGCTTGGTGGCATGCAGGTAAGATGCAACAGTTAACTGTCGATCATACTTTAGTTAATGACATGCTAATGCATCATGAGATTACACCTGAGGAAGCCAAAACGTTCCCACGTCGTAATGTTTTGACGAATGCTCTAGGTGTTTGGGAAGATGTAAAGTGCGATATTACACATCATATTGAAAAGATGGATGGCATTCTTTTGTGCAGTGATGGTCTGCATGGATACGTACCTGAAAAGACAGTGTTACGGGTTGTGATTGACCCACATAAAGATCCTTCGCTACGTGCACGTAAGTTAATTAAGCTAGCTTTAGAAGCTGGTGGTTTTGATAATACAACAGTCATTTTATTAGACTTTGCTGGAGGCTACACACTATGAACAAAAAGAATGTAGTCGCTAACCGTTATGAAGTTGTACAGCATATTGGTCAAGGTGGTATGGCTGATGTATTTTTGGCTATTGATACTATTTTAAATCGTCATGTCGCAATTAAGATTTTACGCTCTGATCAAAGTACAGATGCGATTAGTATCTTGCGTTTTGAACGTGAAGCACAAGCTGCCACGACTTTAGCACATCCAAATATTGTAGAAATCTATGATGTTGGTGAGTATAAGAATCATCATTATATCGTCATGGAATATGTGGCTGGTAAGACGTTAAAGAAAGTGATTCGCGACCGTGCACCTTTATTGAATCTAGAAGCGGTTGATACGATGAAACAATTAACTTCTGCAGTTGCGGAAGCGCATAAACGCGGTATTATTCACCGTGATATCAAACCACAGAATGTCATTGTTAAGTCTGATGGATCGTTAAAGATTCTTGACTTTGGTATTGCAACTGCCAAGGGTAGTGCACAATTAACACAGGCAAATAATGTTATGGGCTCAGTGCATTACTTAGCACCTGAACTTGCCAAGGGTGAACCAGCATCTCCCCAATCAGATATCTATGCTTTGGGTATTGTGTTCTATGAGATGTTAACGGGGGATGTTCCATTTAAGGCAGATCAGGCTGTACAGATTGCACTACAACATATGAGAGAACCTATGCCAAGTGTACGCAAAGCCAATCCAAATGTTCCACAATCTGTAGAGAATATCATCATTCGTGCAACGGCGAAAAATCCAAAATTGCGATATCAAAGTTGTGATGAAATGTTGAAAGACTTAGAGAAGTGCATGTTGCCAGAACATCAAAATGACAAGCCACTTAGTCTAAATGATCCAATTGATAAGACACCAACGAAACAAGAAAAAGAAGATACAAAAGTAGGGGTGACGAGAAGTACATCTCTTTCGCGCGTTGCAAATAAACGCACCAAAATATATATCACCGCAATCTTAGTGCTATTTGCAATGTTTGCGGTGATTGCGGGTTTATTTTTAGCAGGAATTCTGCCACCGAAGTCAAGGAATGTTACAGTTCCTAATGTATCAAATATGGATATTGCACAAGCAACATCAGCCCTAGAGAACGAAGATCTTGAAGTTGATACGGATAATATTACATATCAATTATCGAAAGATAGTATTGAGGGGGTTGTCATTGGCACAGAGCCTGCTAGCTCTAGTGAGGTAGAGCGTCATTCAAAAGTGAAACTCATCGTATCTAGTGGTGTTGGCGAAGAGATGCCAAATTATGTTGGAAAAAATATTGATGATGTAAAGGCGTCACTTCCTTCTTCGATTCATTTGATTGAGAAAGAAGAACAGAGTGATAAGAAACCGGGAACGATTATTCGTCAAGAAGGTGTTGCGGCTGGTGATCTATATGATACGGCTGGTGAAACAGATGTGACACTATACTACGTACCATATGTAAAAGTTACAATTCCAGCTGATATCGTTGGTAAACCGATTGAAGAAGCAACATCACAACTAGAAGCGATGGGAGTAACTGTTGTACGTGCACACCGTGATACATCCGCGTTATCACAAAGTGAAATTGATAAAATCAAAGTTGGTACAGTCATTGAGACAATGCCAGCTGCAGGTAGCGAATATACACAAAAAAAGGATAGTTATGTCACATTATACTTTTACTAAGGAGTGCCTATGATTGCACGAATCACGAAAATCGTATCGAAGAATTATCGTATCTTAACTTCTGACAAGAAATATTATGATGCGATTGTCATGGGTAAAGTGCGTCGCCAAGATGCGCCTGTTGCGGGAGATTTGGTAGAGTGTGAAGAGATCGATGGTCGCTATGTGATTCAAAAAATCATGCCACGAACCAATCGATTGATTCGACCGGCAGTAGCCAATGTTGACCAAGCACTCATTGTGATGAGTGTAAAAGATCCTGATTTTTCAACTGCTCTAATTGATCGATTAAGTATTCTTATCATGCATGCAGGCGTTGAACCTGTATTGATTATTACAAAATGTGATTTAGGTTTTAGCCAAGAAGTAGAAGAGCAAATTCAAGCATATGAACATGGTGCGATGAAAGTGATTCGTACTGCAAAGGGCAGTTTAGATCCTTCTATTGCAGGTCTTTTGACAAATAAGATTTCGGTATTAACTGGTCAAAGTGGAGCTGGTAAGAGTACATTGTTAAACCAATTAGAACCATCGTTCCATCTTGCGACACAAGAGATTTCTAAGGCACTTGGAAGAGGTAAACATACCACAAGACATAATGAATTACATGAGGTTGCAGGGGGACTTGTAGCGGATACACCAGGCTTTAGTTCCCTGGATTTTTCGCATATTCAAGCTAATGAATTAGCTGAATATGTACCAGACTTTGTGCCATACCTACATGATTGTCGCTTCAATGATTGTGTTCATCAAAATGAACCAGGTTGTAAAATTAAAGAAGCGGTAGAAGCAGGAAAAATATCCAAAGAACGCTATGAAAACTATCTAAGCGTTTTACAGATGATTCAAGAGAGAAGGGAGAAATACTTATGATTGTTGCACCATCCGTATTATCTTTAGATTACAGTCATATGACTGAACAATGTGAACTACTAAATTCCTCCAAGGCAGAGTGGATGCACTTTGATGTCATGGATGGACACTTTGTAAAGAACTTAACATTTGGACCAGACATCCTAAAAGGCTTTGTAAAACTATCACCATTATTCAAAGATGTTCACTTAATGGTTACAGATCCTAAGATGTTCGCCGATGTATTTATGAATGCTGGTGCAGATCAGATTACCTTCCACGTTGAAACAATCTACGACAAAGAAGAAATCAAAGCACTTGCAAAACATATACACGAACAAGGAAAGAAAGTCGGACTTACACTAAAGCCACAGACACCAATTGAAGTATTAAAACCATTCTTGCATGATTTTGACTTATTCCTAATTATGAGTGTAGAACCGGGTTTTGGGGGTCAGAAGTTTATGCCAGAGGCACTAGAACGTATTCGCACACTTCGTACATGGTTAAACGAAGAAGGTCTTGATACACATATTGAAGTGGATGGTGGTATCAACGAAGAAACAGGTGCTTTATGCGCTGAAGCAGGAGCGGATGTACTTGTGGCTGGCTCGTATGTCTTTAAGAATGATATCCACGAAGTATGTGAGAAATTATGGAAACTTCAGTAGCTGTTATCTTAAAACGTTGTACAACAATTCCGACTGCAGAAAACTATATTGGTGTAGATAAAGGGGCATTAACACTTGCTAGAAATGGTAAGAGAATGTTACTGGCGATTGGTGATTTTGATTCTGTGGAAGAAAGTGATTTATCTAGTATCAAGGACTATAGTGATACATTCATTCAATTAAATCCTATCAAGGATGATACAGATAGTGAGGCAGCAGTTATGTATGCCATCGAGAAAGGCTATCAAAAAATCCACCTCTATGGTGGACTTGGTGGAAGATTAGACCATGCGATGATTAATTTGCGTCTGGTATCACGTTTTCCTGAGACAGTATATCTCCATGATCAAAATAACTTTATCTATTCACTAGCTGAAGGTGTTCATTCCATTGATAAGCGTGATTATACATATATCTCATTCTTTACAGAGGATGAGGCAACCATTAGCTTAGAAGGATTTAAATATCCTTTAGATAAACAACAACTTACCAATAAAGATACCTATACCACTTCTAATGAGATTTTAGAAGATAAGGGTATCATCACTGTGCATGCAGGCAAGGTAACTGTTATACAATCAAAAGATGCATAAAAAAAATTCCCTTCGGGGAATTCTTTTTCATATAACCGGCGATTACTCAGCAGCTTTAGCCTTAGCTCCTGCCTTTAATGTCTTTAATGCGCGAGCTGAGATCTTAACTGTCTGTGGCTTGCCATCAACGATCATGTGAACCTTTTGTAAGTTCACATTCCACTTACGACGAGTAGCACGTAGGGAGTGGGAACGTCTGTTTCCTGACATTGCTTTCTTACCGGATACAGCACATACTCTGGACATACCATAACCTCCTTTACTTATAATTTGCTTACAAAAGATATCATAGATTACTTGTAAATGCAACCAAAAAAGTAGTAGTTAGATTCTGTTTTTCAAAGATTCCTATAGAAGATGCAGAAATGAATTATGTAAATTCTATGAAAATAGGCTGTTTATGGGTGGTAATCGACTACATTTTGAAATGTAAATGTGATAAAATACGAATATAACTGAAAGGAGACTTCACGGTGACAGATAAACAGATTTATGCAGCAATTGAAGCTGCTGACCATGAGGTTCGATTAGTAATTGGTGAGTTTTTCAACACCAGATTTAATATTATAAAGGTTGAAAGAGTACCATGTAGCGGACTCTCTTATAATGGCATTACAGACCAGCAGGCTTTGATTGGTTCCATTAAGCAGGCGGCAGCGTCTGCTAAAAAGATGGTGGGTGCTAGTGTACAACAGGTGATTCTTGCAATCCCTGCATTTAATTTGAAGCGTATCTCTTTGAAATCAACAGTTGATATTGAAGGTATTGATGGAACAGTAACAATTCAAGATGTACGTAATGCAATTAAGAAGGCTGAAGCGGTAAATATCGGTAATGATAGTGCTTTGATTCAGACGGTATGCGTGAAGTATACAGTGAATGGTATGACAACACGTCGTATTCCACTTGGAGAAAAGTGCTCTCAGTTAATCGTTGATATTGACTTATTGTGTGCTGATCGTAAATTTGCCTATGATTTAGTTGCTTGTGTAGAAAAAGCCGGACTAAAGGTAATGGATATCTTTGCGGATATCTACGCTGTCGGTAAAGAAGCTGCTTTATTTGAACAGTCCGTTGATCGCCAAGTAATTGTCTTAAAGGTAGAACGTGATGCGACAACATTAGGTCTACTTTATAAGGGAAGATTTGCGGCGTCTACAATCTTGCCTATGGGACTTGGAAATATCGCAAACGCAGCCGTTGAAAAATATGGTATTAATATGAAGAATGTTATTGAGTTAATCAAGTATAGTGCAAGACTTGATCAGACAGTATGTTCTTCGAATATTATCCATATTTGGAACGATAATGGTGAAAATAGAACTATCAGTGAGCAGGAGTTAGTAGACTGCATTAGACCTAATATTGAAACATGGCTGAATGCAATTACAGAAACTTGCGAAGGAATCTTGCAAGCAGGTGAAACAACTGTTATTATTACTGGTGAAGGTGGCGAAACTATAGGGTTAGAAAACCTTTTAAGCAAGCGCCTAAATGTAGAAGTTAGAGATTATATTCCGGAAACATTAGGGGGAAGAAATGCAGCATTAACCGCATGTCTCGGATTGTTCTATGCCTACCAAGATAGATTACCTATTATCGGTCAGACTGAAAACAGCTTAGATCTTGATGCTTTTATCAAAAACGTATCCTACCGCGACAGAAAGGTAGAGACTACGAAAGAAGATACCTTGACAAATAAACTCAAGGGATTGTTTCTCGATGGAAAGAAATAAATTGGAGAGGTAAACGTTATGGCAGAATTAACTTACAACCAGGTAGCAAAAATCAAGGTATTTGGTGTCGGCGGAGCAGGTAGCAACGCTGTAAACCGCATGGTACAGGAAGGCGTTCAGGGTGTTGAATTCTATATCGCTAATACTGATCTTCAGGCAATGGATATTTCTCCAGTTGCTAATAAGATTCAGTTAGGTAAAGAAGGTCTTGGTGCTGGTGGTAACCCAGATAATGGACGTAAAGCAGCTGTAGAAAGCGAAGACGCTATCCGTAAATCTATGGAAGGTGCCGACATGGTATTCCTTACAGCAGGTATGGGTGGAGGAACTGGTACAGGTGCAGCTCCATTATTCGCAAAGATTGCTAAGGAACTTGGATGCTTAACAGTAGGTATCGTTACAAAGCCATTCAATTTCGAAGGTAAGAGAAGAGAAAGAAATGCTGAGCAGGGTCTTGAACAGCTCAAAGAGTATGTAGACTCATTGATTATCATTTCTAATAATAAAGTATTAGAAGTAATTGGACATATTCCATTCCAGGATGCATTTAAGGAAGCAGATAATATCTTACGTCAAGGCGTACAGACAATTACTGACTTGATTGCTGTTCCTGCAATGATTAACTTGGACTTTGCAGATATTAAGAGTGTTATGGAAGGTCAAGGTTCCGCATTATTTGGTATCGGTATGGCTGATGGCGATGACAAGGCTAGAGAAGCTGCTGCACGCGCTATTCAATCTCCATTACTAGAAGCACAGATTGCAGGTGCCAAGAGTGCCATTATCAACGTTACTGGTGGTACAAGCATGTCCGCATTTGATGCATCTGAAGCAGTTGACTTCATTCGTGAAGCAGCTGGTAATGATATTGATATCATCTTCGGTGTAGCTATTAATGATAAGATTGGTGATGCAATTATCGTTTCTGTTATCGCTACAGGTTTCGAATTGTCTGAACCTAAGAAGGAAGAAGAAAAGAAGGTTGCTCCTTCTACAAAGCCAGCAAGTGGTGTTTCATTACAGAATGATGACTCTGCTGTATTTGGTTCTTCATCTTCTGATGCAAGTGACAGTATTCCTGGTTTCTTTAGAAGAGGTTAATTTAAGAGGGCTTATGTCCTCTTTTTTTATATCTATCATAAAGGGGAGGTAGTTATGCAGTACAATCATCATGTATCCGTAAGTGGTTTAATTGTGAATGAAAATGACGAAGTATTACTTGTCAAAAATGCATTCCGTGGGTGGGAGTGTCCAACAGGATTTGTGGCAGAACACGAATCGCTACAAAATGCCTTAGAAAGAATTATCTTTGATGAGACAGGTGTGAATATCACGATTCTTGATCTTGTTGGTATCAACAAAGACCTAACATTTAATAATGTTAATGTGGACTTTATCTGTAAGTATGAAAGTGGAGAACTTATAGCTAGTGGCAGTAGTCAAGAAGTTAAGTGGGTCAATAAAATGGATGCTAAACTCATGGTAAAAGATGCACTTGTACATGAAATGCTTCAAAACATGCTTTACTATCGTGGTAGAGTAGGTTGTTGGAATTTCAAAAAGAATCCATTTGAAATGATTGAAAAAGATGTTTATCCAAAGTTTTAAAAATTGATGAAAGATTAGATTTTACAGTCGCATACTCGCTATGCGACTTTTCATATACTTTTCAAAATGCGTCAAATGATATCCGATATAATGAAAGTGAAAGGTGGGTTTCGATATGGCATCTGGTGTAAAAGTTAATAAAAATGAATCAGCGATGGCATCTTTACAGAAACGATTACCTCATTGGATCCATCATACACGTGTTGATGAAAGTAATGTAAATGGAATGGTCTATTTACCGAAGTGTGATTGTTCGGAATGTGGATATACTGTAAGTTTTGAAAAGCCTATTTGTCCTCATTGTCATGTGAAGATGAACGTCTTTCAAAAGAAATAAATCTGATACATTTTCATGCTTTATTGCATGATTTTTCACTATTGTGGTATAATTCCAACATTAGTAAGAAAGGTGAGTGTTTATTTTGGAGGGTTCATCAGTTCCGCCGGAAGGCAATATATGTATTAAAATGACAAATGAAAGTGAGATCCGCATATGAATCAAGCAGGACAGTATATTCTAGCGATTATTGTGCTTGTTTTCTTTTCGGGTCTTTTTTCGGCTATAGAAACAGCATATTCCGTAGCGAGTAAGATTCGCTTAAAGAATATGTATAGTGATGGTGAGGAAAAAGCAGGTGAAGTATTAAAAGTTCTTGAAAACTTTGATCGCTTTTTAGTCACAGCGTTAATTGGTAATAATGTTGTTAATATTATTACAGCGACTGTAGGTACATTGTTATTTACAATGTGGGTTGGTACAAATGGCCCAACTGTATCAACGGCAGTTATTACAATCCTAGTATTGGTCTTTGGTGAAATCACACCGAAGTCACTTGCAAAGCAATTTCCAGAAAAGGTTGCGATGTATACAGTTGGATTTGTAAAGTTTGTACAAGTATTATTAACACCAATTACATGGTTGATGTTAGGTTGGCAATGGATTGTAAGTAAGGTGATTCATATTGAAGAAGATGATTCCGATATCGCAGATGAATTAATTACGATGGTAGATGAGGCAGAAAAGGATGGGGACCTAGAAGAACATGAGTCTGACTTGATTTCTGCAGCGATTGAGTTTAATGATCTTGAAGTTATGGATGTATTTACACCGCGTGTTGATATTATTGCGGTAGATATAAATGATCCAATTGAGAAGATTGAAGAAGTATATCGTCTGAATTCTTATTCACGTTTACCTGTGTATGAGTCTTCAATTGACCATATCATTGGTGTCATTCATGAAAAGGATTTTTATGAGTTGATTTATCGCAATCAAACATCTTTACGTAAGATTGTTAAACCAGTTGTTTATACAAGTCCAAACACAAAGATTTCTCAATTGTTAAAGAAGCTTCAAACAAATAAGACTCATATGGCGGTTGTCCTAGATGAATTTGGTGGTACAGACGGTATTATTACTGTCGAAGATATCATAGAAGAACTCGTGGGTGAAATTTGGGATGAACACGATATTGTCGAAGAATTCTATACAAAAATCAATGATACAACGTACCTCATTAAAGGTGATGCAGAAGTGGATGATATGTTTGATCGTTTCGACATCGAAGATGATGATGAAGATGAAGGATATATCTCTGTCTCTGGTTGGGTGATTTATCGTCTTGGTCACATTCCTGAAGTTGGAGAGTCATTTGATTATAAGAATCTGCACGTCACAGTAACAGAGGCAGACCAAAGAACTGTGTTACAGGTTAAAGTAACAATTCAAGAAACAGAAACAGAGAAAGAAGACGAGTAATTCGTTTTCTTTTCGATTATGGGAGGAGTTATGCAACAATACTTCAGTGATATACCACTTGTGGTTGGTCAAGAATACATCTTTAATAAGGATCAAGCGCATCATGCTAAGAATGTTGTTCGTTTACATCATGAAAAGATTCGATTGGTTTATGATGGAATTGGGTATTTTGCGGATGCCTATAACAAGGGTAAGGACTTTGTTGCGATGGTCTTAGAGGAAGATGAGCGTATCAATGAGATTGGTGTTGAAGTAACACTTGCGATGGGACTTATCCGTAAGGAGAAGTTTGAACTTGTATTACAGAAGGCTTGTGAACTTGGCGTAACACGTATTGTACCGTTTGAGTCTATGCGTTGTGTTGTGCGTGCTAAGAAAGAAAAAGAAGATAAGCAACAAGCACGTCGAATCGATATTCTCCAAGAAGCGGCAGAACAATGTAAACGAAATCGTATTCCGGAAATTACGCCAATCGTGCAACTAAAAGATTTAGTGAATTATCGTTCTGATGTTAATGTTTTGCCTTATGAAAATGCATACTCTAAATCAAAATTTATGACAGAAGTACTTTCACCAGGACAATCTGTCACATTTGTGATAGGACCAGAAGGTGGCTTTGCGCCAGAGGAAGTAGAGTTTTTAAAGCAGAATGGTTTTGAAGCCATTACATTAGGGAAACGTATTCTAAGAGCAGAAACGGCAGCGATGTATGCATGTGCTGTTATTAGTGAACAAAATGAAGCACATGAGAATATGCTTTAATAAAGGGTAAGATAAATGAAATTGACAGATTTTTTTGAAAACGTACCGGATATTGAAATTAAGAGTTTGATGGATGATAGTCGTAAGAAACGACCAGACTCAATCTTTTTCTGTGTTAAAGGACTTGTAAATGATGGTCATGAACATATTGATGAAGCGATTGCAAATGGCGCAATTGTCATTGTACATAGTGAGCCATTAGAAAAGATAAATCCTGATGTTACATACATCAAGGTGAAGAATGTCGTACATGTCTTTAATCAAGTTGCGGATAGTTTCTATGATTATCCTAGCCATCATATGACGATGTATGGTGTTACTGGTACAAATGGTAAGTCATCTGTAGCTTGGATTATTCGTAATATCTTAAATCAAATTGAACCAAGTGCATATGTTGGTACAATTTCCATTGAATATAACAATGTAAAACTACCACCACTAGTCGCTTCACCAAATATTGATGAAGTACACGGTATCTTGCGAGATATGGTAGATGCAGGAATTAAAAACTGTGCATATGAGGCTTCTTCTATCGCAATCGATCAGGGAAGATTGGATGCGATAGACTTTGATGTCGCAATCTTTACAAACCTGACGCATGATCACTTAGATTATCATGGTACGATGACAAACTATTTTAATGCGAAAAAGAAATTGTTTGATCAGTTGAAAGAAGAAGCAATAGCGATTGTAAATGTTGATGATCCAAGCGGTATGAAGATTGTACAAGATACACAAGCGAAGGTATTCACGTATGGTATTGACCATGAGGCTGATTATCGTGTTACAGATTATCATCTATTGAAAGATAGTACACGTTTTACTTTGCATGTTAATGATCAGGACTATCGTTTAGAGTCAAATCTCATTGCGCGTTTTAATATCTATAACCTTGTAGCTGCGATTGCGGCAGTACATCAAAAGGGTGTATCCATGGATGATATTGCAGGTTATATTCAGCACTTAAACCAGGTTGAAGGAAGAATGGAACGTATTCAAGATGGTCAACCGTTTAATCTCATTGTAGACTTTGCGCATACTGCGGATGGTATTGAAAAAGTATGTCAATACGCTTCTTCCATTACACCAAAGGATTGTCGAATTATTGCGATTACAGGTAGTGCAGGTAAACGTGATACGGCGAAGCGTCCAATATTCGGTGAGATATTAGATCGCTATTGTGATATGATTATCCTAACGGAAGATGACTCACGTGGTGAAAGTGTACGTGAAATCGCAGAAGATATTGCCAAAGGTATACATCATAAGAATTATGTGATTATCGAAGATCGTTATGATGCGATTCGACAGTCAGTTGAACTATGCTCAGAAGGAGATACCATTTTGGTATTAGGAAAAGGCAATGAAAAGTTCATGGCTCGTGAATTTGGACGTGAGCCCTATGAAGGTGATGATGTCATCTGCCATGAAGTATTGAAGAAATATTATTTTGGTGATGAAGGAGGATTAGATGAAACCGAGTAAGTATATCGACCATACAATTTTAAAACCTAACGCAACAAGTAATCAGATTATAAAGTTGTGTGAAGAAGCTGTCGCAAATGATTTTGCGTCTGTATGTATCAACCCATGTTGGATTCCAACAGCTAAGGCTGCCTTAGCAGGATCTGATGTAAAACTATGTGTTGTTGTGGGCTTTCCATTAGGTGCAATGACAACTGAAGCAAAAGTCTTTGAGACAAAAGACGCAATCGAAAAGGGCGCACAAGAAGTTGATATGGTCATCAATGTTGGTAAATTAAAAGACCACGATGATATTTATGTGACTAACGAGATTCGTCAAATTAAGAATGCATGCGGTAATATTACACTCAAGGTAATTATTGAAACATGTCTTTTAACAGATGAAGAAAAGGTACGTGCTTGTAAGGATGCAGAAGCAGCTGGTGCTGACTTTGTGAAGACATCTACCGGTTTTTCAACTGGTGGAGCAACAGTTGAAGATGTAAAACTTATGAAGAAAACTGTTGGTGATCGCTTAAAGGTAAAAGCTTCTGGTGGTATTCGTACGAAAGAAGACTTTAAGGCTATGATTGAAGCAGGTGCTGATCGTATTGGTGCCTCCGCAGGCGTTGAATTAATTAAGGAATAATTTCTATTCACAAAGTTAATAAACATAAAGGCAGAGACCTTACCCAGAAGGAACTCGCAATCAAAGCCGGATTGACCGATGCTGCCATACAAAATTATGAACTTGGAAATAGATTCCCAACAAAAGAACAAATACAAAAATAGTGTAGGCATTAGACTGTGATATTTCTACCCTTATAGACCATGAACCGAACTCCATTCACGACTTTATTCATATTATTTTTGACTATGAAAAAGAAATGCAGCTCAGACTACTGATAGATGAATCCACCAACGCCTTGCTGTCACACGATATGAACTTCAACGATTTTCTTGTAAAATGGGATGAGATGAGAAAAAACATTATAGTGGTGAAATCACAGACAAAGAATTTGAGGATTGGAAGCTATCCTATCTGAAGAAATCAAGATTCTTGAGGAAAAGTTGACTGACAAATAACAGCACCTATCTTCGAATGATTGTAGAGTTATGCAGTATAATATTTTTATATAACAAAAAAATTCAAAAACGCAATTTATGGAGCTATGCAATGGTAAAACTTATTATACTCAGAGGAAATTCGGGTAGCGGAAAAACGACAATTGCGAAAGAACTGCAACGCAAATTTGGCGAGAACACTATGCTTATTTCACAAGATGTAATTAGAAGAGAAATGCTTAGAGTGAAGGATGGACCAAATACACTCGCACTGCCACTTATAAAAGAGCTTTTGTTTTATGGTACTAGCCATAGTGATATTATTATTTTAGAAGGCATTATGTATGCAGATTGGTATAAACCTCTGTTTGAATATGCTATTCAATTATCTGACACCAAAGTATATGCATACTATTTTAATATACCTTTTGAAGAAACATTAAAACGCCACCTAACAAAACCTAATTGCAATGACTTTGGAGAGGAAACAATGCGTAGATGGTGGCGAGAAAAAGATATTTCTGATGTATTAAATGAAGTTTGTATTACAGCTGAAAGAGATATTGAAAATATTGTTAGCGATATTTATAGTGCTGTTATGAATAATTAAGTCAGAACTTACCAAAAATAACAAATCCACACAACAACTTCGCTTCCAAAGACAAAAAAGACCGCAGCACTCATGATTGCGAATATATCTGCTTTTTGATAGGAAATTATATATCGTAATTACGCAAAAAACCTGTGTAATAATCGTATAAATATCTTGCAATGGTGTAATGGATTTGGTATGATACTAATGCTTTATAAAAGAGAAAGGGGGGTTAGGAATGTCTAGAGTCGTCCTCAAAGAAAATGAGAATTTGGATGATGCGCTACGCCGTTTCAAGCGTCAGGTATCCCGCAATGGAACCCTCGCCGAAGCTCGTAAGAGAGAGTACTACGTTAAGCCTGGTGTTAAGAGAAAGCTTAAGATCGAAGCTGCTCGTAAAGCGAGAAGAAGAGGAAAATAAGGAGTGCGTAAGCATTTCTTTTTTTTATATTTTTTTACTATCTTGATTTGAGCTTGTTATAATTAACTTGCGACTAGTATTGAACCATAAATTATAATTTATTTAGGAAAAGGTGAATAATCATGTCTAAGAATGACTCAAGATTTCAGGTAAAGTTTATGTCTTTTATGTTTAAAGGCAAGGAAATTTTCAAACCTTTAAACACAGGTTTTATTGATGATAGAGTAAGTTGTATCCGAGAGTATGTCGCAAATATCTATTTCTATACTAAAGATGGCCATACGATTATGATTGATGCTGGCTATAACTATGATCGACTTGCAGAGAAGATGCAGTGGCTTGGTATCAATTCAAAGGATATTAAAGAGATTCTTGTTACACATCAGGATACTGACCATGTAGGCGCTATTGAACAAGGTAGCGATGAACTTTTTAGAGATGCGACAATCTATATTGGAAATATCGAAAATGAATATCTAGAAGGTCGAAAGCATCGTAAAGTTTTCTGGGGTTTAACAACATTACCACAGGTCATTATTGATAATCCTAAGATACTCATTGAAGATGGACAGATATTCTACATTGGTAATATTAAGATTGAAGCGTTTTTAGTACCTGGGCATACCTGGGGACATCTAGTGTATCTTGTCGATGATTGTTATCTATTTACTGGAGATACGATTTGGCTTGGGGCAGATGGAGGTTACGCATTCTTAAATACACTTGCGGAAGATCGTAGGCTTCAATGTAAATCATTACAGAGACTGAAGGAAATACTAGAAAAACGTAATCTACAATTAAAGATTATCACCGGTCATACAGGGTGGACAGATGACTTTACCTTTGCGTTTGCCCATATTGATGAAATCTGTAATTCACTAAAACGAAAGCCGAAAGTACATGACCCTAAGGCACCATATGATGGGTTTGATGAAAGCGAAGATACAGAAGAAAACGCAAGAAGTGGCTATCTTGCGCAGTGTTATAAAGCAATATAAATAACCTCCGAAATTCGGAGGTTATTTATCTAATAATTCGTTTAATCGTGTTTTATATTCTTCGATTTGTGCTTCTGTTATTTGTACCGTATGTGCATCGTAATCAAGACTTAACATGAAGTCTATCACTTTACCATCACGAATCACAGCTACATATGGAACATAAATCTTATTTGTACCATCACCTGAGACATCACCAAGTAGCTCTTGGAGTTTAACATAGGTCGGATTATTTTCGTTACGTAAATCACTTTCTTTTGTATTTTCTGGACGGACATTAACATACTTGATCTTAACATTCTTTTGGATTGCAACATCGTTTAAGATAGGCATTAAATCTTGACACCAAGGACAATCACGGAAGCCGAGAAATACGATGTGACTTTCTTTATTTTCAATATAGGAAACGACATCTTCCATTGTGGCTTTTTCAAATGGAGTGTTTTTAGCAGCTAGTAAATCCTCGTAGAGTTTAGCTTCGTCTTCGCTAGATTCACATTCCGCAAAGGCTGCACAACCACCAGAATTCTCGTTTGTGCTTGCGTTACTTGTATTTGAAGTATTTGATGTTTGAACGGTCTGTTTTGTGCATCCAGCTAATAACATCAAACTTAATAGAATCGCTATTCTTTTTTTCATTTGGAAGACTCCTTTTGTATTACAGTAGTTTAGCATAAAATCAAACTGAGCGTAAAATATTTTCAACGATGGCGATACCTGTTAAAATATTGTTACTAAGGAGACATTATTTTGGAAAATATAAAATCAATTCACTTAGAGGGAATGAAAGAGCAGATTGCGATGAATATCATTGGTAATCATGATAGAAATCTAATTGTTTTAAGTTCGCAATTTGAAAAAGATATTTCTTATCGAGATAATACATTTTTTGTTAGAAATTGTAGTGATGAAGAACTACTACTAATTCAACGTATTTTAACAGCACTTATGACACTTGCGGAACAGAATAAAGTCATTAGTGAACAAGATGTTATTTATGCAAGTCGCTTACTAGCGAAAGAGCAGACAATTGATTTTTCGCAAATGAGTTCTGAAATCATTGGTAGAACAATGAGTGGAAAGGTAATTGTGCCGAAGACGTTAGGACAGTATGCCTTTGCTAAAGCAATGGATAACGCAGCTGTGGTATTTGCGATAGGACCTGCAGGTACCGGTAAAACATTCTTGGCGGTTACCAAAGCTGTGAGTGCTTTGAAAAAAGGCGACGTAAAACGAATTGTTCTAACACGTCCTGCTGTAGAGGCGGGAGAAAGCTTAGGGTTTCTACCTGGTGATTTAAAGGAGAAGGTTGATCCATACTTAACACCTCTATATGATGCGTTACATAACATGTTGGGGAATGAACAGACAGAGAAGTTGATTGAAAAGGGTACGATTGAGATTGCGCCACTTGCGTATATGCGTGGTCGAACGCTAGATGATGCATATGTCATCTTGGATGAAGCACAAAATACAACTGCATCACAGATGAAGATGTTTCTAACAAGACTTGGTTTTGGATCTCATATGATTATCACTGGTGACGTTACTCAGATTGACTTAAATCATAACCAGACTAGTGGTCTAATTGAGGCTACTCGTATCTTAGGAGGTTTAAGTGAAATTAAAATTATGGAATTAAGTGCGGATGATGTTGTGCGTCATCCTATCGTACAGAAGATTATTGAACGCTATAGCAAAGAAGATGAACAAAGACGTAAATTGTCTTTAAAGAAGTGAGGTTAATATGGAAATCACATATATCAATAAAACGAACCAAGATATGCATGCATATGAGGAATTCTTCCGATCAATCGCAAAGCGTACAGAGAAGGAACTTAAACTAGCAAAAGATTTAGAAATCAGTGTTACGTTTGTTCGCTCTCGTACGATTCATATCATTAACCGTGATTATCGTGGGATAGATCGACCAACGGATGTCATTAGTTTTGCGATTCGTGATGGTTTAGAAGACTTCATCCCAGATGAAGAAAAAGACTTAGGTGACCTTTTTATCAATATTGATTATGCAAGAAAACAGGCGAGAGAATATGGTCACTCTGAAAAGCGTGAAATGGGATTCTTATTCACGCATGGAATTCTGCATTGCTTGGGCTATGATCATATGAATCCAGAAGATGAAAAGAAGATGTTTGCCTTACAGGATAGGATTTTAGATCCGATTATTAGTCGCAATGATAAATAAGTTCTATGTAGCATTTGTAGGTCTTGTATCTTCGTTTAAAGATAAAAGTATACAGATACAGTATGTTCTTGCGATACTGGCATGTATTGCGGCATGGATGATTGGTTGTAATTATTATGAGTGGCTTGCAGTACTTCTTTGTATTGGACTTGTAATCGTAGCCGAAATCTTAAATACATGTATTGAAAAACTATGTGATTTATATTCAACAGAAAAAAATGAAAAGATTAAGTATATTAAAGACTTAGCTGCTGGGGGTGTACTATTTGCGTCGCTCATTGCGCTAACCGTTGGTATCTTGATT
This sequence comes from uncultured Solobacterium sp., assembly GCF_963517755.1. Classification (NCBI taxonomy): domain Bacteria; kingdom Bacillati; phylum Bacillota; class Erysipelotrichia; order Erysipelotrichales; family Erysipelotrichaceae; genus Solobacterium; species uncultured Solobacterium sp. Next base: position 219,774 of record NZ_CAUQGG010000001.1, on the reverse strand, counting down.
TTTGTTCATCATCTATTTTAAAGGGGGTTATTATGACACGTGAAGAATTAATTGAAGAAGCATTTAAAGCAATGGAAAATAGTTACGCTCCATATTCTAATTATCATGTAGGAGCAGCTGTTCTAACCAAAGATGGAAAAGTATTCTGGGGAGCAAATATTGAGAATGCTTCTTTTGGAGCTACCAATTGTGGTGAACGTTCTGCAATCTTTGCGGCCTACTCCAATGGGTATCGTAAAGATACGATTGAAGCACTTGCAATTGTAAGTGATGGTGATCGTATTGCGGCACCATGTGGAATTTGTCGTCAAGTATTAAGCGAACTGATTACTGGTGATACACCAATCTATTTATCCAATCGTAAAGATGAGATGGATACATGCATGAATGAATTATTACCTTACCAATTTGCAACAGAGGATGTATGTCGATGAGAAGCGGTTTTGTTGCGTTAGCAGGTAGACCAAACGCTGGTAAAAGTACTTTAATCAACTCCTTGATTGGTGAAAAAGTGGCTATCGTATCTAGCAAGCCTCAGACAACACGTTCTGAGATTCGTGGTATTTATACAGATGAAAACTGCCAGATTATCTTTACCGATACACCTGGTATTCATAAACCTAAGTTTCGTCTCGAATCACGGATGAATAAAGAAGCTGCAGATGTAATCCAAGGTGTAGATTTAATCTATCTCGTAGTGGATGCGAGTGTTCCATACGCAAAAGGTGATGAGTTTGTCTTAAACATGGTTAAAAATACGGGCTTACCAGTATTTTTGGTCTTAAATAAGATTGACAAGATGAAGCCTGAGAAGATTGTAAAAGTGATTCAACAGTGGCAAGAACGCTATGACTTTGCGGAATACTTCCCATTATCCGCAAAATTTGGACGCTCCTTTGAAGATTTAATCAAGACTACAAGCAAATATCTTCCGGAAGGTGATTTATTATATCCAGCAGAGATGACGAGTGATGGCGCTGAAAACTTCCGTATTGCGGAGTTAATCCGTGAAAAGATTCTTACCCAAACAGAAGATGAAGTACCTCATGCGGCTGCAGTTATTATCGAAAATAAAGAATTCAAAAAGGACAAGGTTTATATCCAAGCAATGATACTTGTAGAGCGTGATAGCCAAAAAGGTATCATGATTGGCAAGCAAGGGCAGATGCTAAAGAAAATTGGTTCTTTAGCACGTGAAGATATCGAAAAATTACTGGGTAAGAAAGTATTCTTGGAATTGTTTGTACGCGTAGAAAGCGAATGGCGCTCACGTGATGCCCGTATTACGGAATACGGCTATGGTGGAGCAAGTCGAGATGAATGATCGTATCACTGGTTTTGTATTAAAGCAGAGTGACTATCGTGAGGCAGATGTGATACTGAGTGTGCTTACAAAAGAGTATGGAAAGTTATCTTTTGTGGCACAGGGTGTACGCAAAATGACTAGCAAAAATGCTGGCTCTATCATGCCTTATACAAAAACAGAAATCTTATTCGATTATAATGAAACAAAGACATTCTTCCGTTTGAAGAATGCACGTTGCAAGGAGTATTATCGCTCCATGCATGAAGATATCATAGCTTCTAGTGCAGCTGCAGTTGCGGCTGAACTCATCGATGTTTTAACACTACAAGCAACGAATGATATGTCGAACAATCATGAGTATGCATTTCTAGATATTGTTTTTTCAAAGTTAGATGAGGGATATGATCCAACTCTAGTACTATCATTACTATTTGTGGATATGCTTAATCTTGCAGGGTTATTACCAGATGTGGATGCATGCGTCACTTGTGGAAATACCCATGTCGTTACGGTAAGTCCGAAGGATGGAGGTTTCTTGTGTCAAGTACATGCAGAAGAACATCATATTCCATTTATGAAGACAGAAGACTTACGCCGCTTTCGTTTGTTATGTAAAGCCGGACTAGAAAAAATCGATATCGTCAACCAGTATATCGAAGGAGATATGAAGGACTTACAGTATTTCATAGACATCTTATATTTTCATGCGGACATTCAATTGAAATCGATGAATTTCTATATGCATTTACATACGATTGTATAGTCGTTTTAACCTCAAGAGAGATTTGGAAAATTTGGCTAAATCTCTTTTTCTTTTGGACTTAAGTATTTCATGAGATAGTATAACGACACTTTTTTACGTTGTGACGTATACTTAAAAGGTGAGGTGAAAATGATGGAAAAGAAAACAATCGATTTATCAAAAAGTGTATATGATATTGTAAATGCAAATCCTGAAGTAAAAGATATTATGTGTGATCTTGGTTTTACAGAAATAGTTAAGCCAATCATGTTAAATACAATGGGTAAGATGATGACTATCCCAAAGGGAGCAAGAGTAAAAGAAATTCCTCTTTCAACAATTATTGATGCTTTCGAATTAAGTGGTTTTGAAGTAATTAATACGCCTGAACAATTACAAAAACAACAGGAAGAAAAAATGAAAGCTTTATCTGCAGATTTAGGGAAGAGTAGTGATTTGAGTTCTAGTGACCGTGAGGCATTATTGAAATCCTATGTACAACGTCTCAGTAATGGTGAAGATATTGAGTCTGTAAGAAAAGATTTTGCAGCTAATTTCTCTGATGTTTCAGCTGTAGAAATTGCACGTGCTGAACAAACTCTTCTTTCAGAAGGTACAAAACTTAGCGATGTACAACGCTTGTGTGATGTCCATTCTGCGTTATTCCATGGCGCAACAAGAAGTGAAAAAATTGCGAATGCGGAGAAGGAAGTAGAACGTTCAGCAGAAGAGGAACGCGTTTTAGATACGATTGCTAGTTTTGATGAACAAACAGCAGATGCTACAACTGTATTAATGCGTACACCAGGGCATCCTTTAAATATTCTTGAATTAGAGAATGCACAGATTGAAAAGCGTGTTATAGCACTAGAGGAGAAACTCAAGGAAGATGTAAAGCCAGAAGATGTTCTAGCGGATGTAAGTGAACTACGCGCAATCGAATCTCATTATAAGAAAAAAGAAGAAACAATGTTCCCACTTCTAAAGGATAAATACAATTTCCCTGGTCCAAGTGATGTAATGTGGGGTGTAGAAGATGAAATTAAACAAGAATTAAAGAAGTTTGTAGTTGAAGACACTAAAGATATGGATTCATTGAGACGTGTTGTTAAGCGTATGAATGAAATGATTTTCAAAGAAAAGAATATCTTATTCCCACTAGTAACGAATTATTTTACTGAGGATGAATGGATTGCAATCGCAAGAGACTTTCCAATGTATGGGTATTGCTACCTTGCCAAAGAAGATGTACCAGTATGGGATAAGGTAAAAGAACTTAAACAACCAAGTATTATCCACAATGAAAATATCGAGATTTCAGGTGGACATATGAATCTAAAGCAGTTAAAGGCAATGCTGAATACACTACCTTTTGAAATTACACTTGTTGATGAAAATGACATAAACATCTATTTCAATGAAGGTGAGAAGGTATTTACACGTCCTCAAATGGCAATTGGTAGACCTGTATATTCATGTCATCCAAAGCGTGTCGAACCAATTGTACGTATGTTAATCAGTGATTTTAAGAAGGGTAAACGTGATAGTCTTACCATATTGTCTGAACGTTCAGGACATCCAGTTGTCATAAATTACTTTGCTTTACGTGATGATGATGGTACGTATCTTGGTACACTAGAAGCTGTACAGATTATTGATGGTCTAGCAGATGCAATCAGAAATAACAAAAAAGGACCTATTGATTTATAACGATTTCAATATCAGTTTTGAAGTGAAAATGTTGGATTCCTCTAGAGAAAACTGCTAGAGGAATTTTTATCTTTTTTAGGCGCGATATGGCATATCGTAAGATTGTAAAAATAGGTTGAAAATGCTATACTTTACAGGATATTATGGGAATATTTTGGAGGCTCATTTTCAATGGATAGACAGAAGACATTTGACTTAATTGTTTCGCATGCAAAGAATACAGGATTTGTATTTCAAGGCTCAGAAATTTATGGTGGTTTAAGTAATACATGGGACTTTGGTCCTTTAGGCGTTAACTTGAAAGATAACATCAAGCGTGCTTGGCAAAAGAAGTTTATACAAGAAGACCCAAACAATGAAGAGATTCAAGCAGCAATCTTAATGAATCCTAAGGTTTGGGAAGCATCAGGACACTTAAAGGGTTTCTCTGATCCTTTAATGGACTGCAAGCAGTGTCATACAAGACACCGTGCTGACCAATTAATTGAATCCTTCTCCAATGGAACAGTTAATCCAGAAGGTTGGAGTAATGAACAGATGGAACAGTACATCAAGGATAATAACGTTCCATGTCCTGATTGTGGTGGACATAACTTTACATCTATTCGTCAGTTTAACTTGATGTTTAAGACATTCCAAGGAACATTAGAAGATTCTAAGAATACAATTTATCTAAGACCTGAAACAGCACAGGGCATGTTTGTGGACTTCAAACAAGTGGCTCGTGCATATCGTAAGAAGTTACCATTTGGTATCTGCCAAATTGGTAAGTCCTTCCGTAATGAAATTACTCCAGGTAACTTTATCTTCCGTACACGTGAATTTGAACAGATGGAAATGGAATTCTTCTGCAAGCCAGGTACAGATGATGAGTGGTTCCCATATTGGCGTAATTTCTGCATGGATTGGATTGTGAAACTAGGCGGAAATCCAGAAAACTTACGTTTCAGAGACCACGAGAAGGAAGAGTTATCATTCTACTCCAAGGGCACAACAGATATTGAATATAAGTTCCCATGGGGTTGGGGTGAAGTCTGGGGTATCGCAGACCGTACAGACTACGACTTAACACAACACCAGAATACATCTGGTAAGGATTTAACTTACTTAGATCCAATTACAAATGAGAAGTATCTTCCATATGTAGTGGAACCAGCTGTAGGTGTTGAACGTTTATTCTTCATGTTCTTTACAGATGCATATGATGAAGAAACACTTGAGAATGGTGAGACACGTGTAGTAATGCGCTTTAACCCAGTGCTAGCACCTGTGAAGGCTGCAATCTTACCACTACGTAAGAAGTATGCTGAAAAGGCAGAAGAGATTCGTCATGAATTATCTTATGACTTTGCAGTGACATATGATGAAGCAGGTTCTATTGGTAAACGTTATCGCCGTCAAGATGAAGTTGGTACACCATTCTGTATCACAATTGACGAACAGACAATGGAAGATGGTACAGTCACAATTCGTTACCGTGATTCCATGGAACAGGAACGTATGACTGTAGAAGAAGTACGTAATAAGATTTGTAAGGAAATTCGTTTCTAAGAAGGAGGGAATATGGCAAAGATTAGTGATCATGATATAAATTCCATTCGTGAAAAAGCGGATATTGTCGATGTCATCGGTCACTATATTCAGGTTCATCGCAAAGGAAATTCGTATGTAGCGATTTGTCCTTTCCATGATGACCATGATCCATCGATGTCTATTTCATCAGAAAAGAAAATCTATAAATGCTTTGTTTGCGGTAATGGTGGTAATGTGTATACATTCGTACAAAACTACGAAAATATCACATTTCCCGAAGCCGTTGGTAGAGTTGCGTCTTTAATTAACTATCCTTTACAGGTCGATGTTGATATCGAACAGAGAACTAGTAAGGATCCACACAAAGAAGCACTTTACAATATTATGAATGCGGCGATTCAGTATATGATGTATCAACTTGATACACCTGAAGCCGCAAATGAAAAGAAGTATCTTGAAAAGCGTGGGATGACTGCTGATTTAATTCGTGAGTTTCAGATAGGCTATAACCCAAATCAGACAACGTTATATCACTTTCTACATGCCAAGGGCTTTAGTGATGCGGATATGAATCGTGCAAACTTAATACGTATCAATGAATCTGGTATCCATGATACTTTTGCGGGTCGTATTACTTTCCCAATTCATGATCAATACGGTAATCCGATTGGATTTAGTGCACGAATTCTAGATCCAAACAATCCTTCCAAGTATATCAATACAAATGAAACAGATATCTTTACCAAAGGTGATATTGTATATAACTATCACCGTGCAAAATCAGTTGCTCGTAAGGAAGGAAAGATTTACGTATGTGAAGGCGTAACAGATGTGATTGCTTTTGCTAAAGCTGGCATCTTCAATGCAGTATGTACACTTGGAACATCCTGTACAGAAAGACAGATTCATCTGTTAAAGAATATCGCTGCGAAGATTGTATTCTGTTATGATGGTGACCGTGCTGGACAGTCTGCTACCTTACGTGCAGTACATATGGCAAGAAAAGCAGGTTGTGATGTATCGGTCATTCGCAATCTGACTGGCAAAGATCCAGATGAACTTGTGCGTGAACAAGGAGCTGAAGGTTTAAAGAGTGTTCTCAAAGATGAAGTAACTTGGATGGAGTTTGTGATTGAGTATCAAGTTTCACAGACAAATCTAAATAACTACTCGGATAAAAAAGAATTGGTTCGCAAGGTACAAGCAGATATTGCAACATTACCTGATGAAGTAGATCGCCGCTACTTTACACAACAATTAGCGGAAATGACACATATGCCAGTTGACTATGTGCCACAAACAATCAATCGACCAATCAATCAAACCGTACAGAAGAAACTATCGATTCCGGATGGTTCCCTAGATGCGGAAGATTTAATACTAATGATGATGATGAAGTCGGCTGCCCATGCCCATACATTTGAAGTTGAGCTAGGGTATCTAAATGACAAGACACATAAGTTACTAGCAATGTTAATTATTGATGGTTTACATACATTTCAAGATGCTGATCTAAGTCATTTAATTGACCGTACGGATAAGCAAGAAGTAAAGGATTTACTAACAAGACTGGTATCCATGCCTGCATATGATATCGACTATGACGAAGCGGTCCTAAAAGGAGCCATTCGCAAGGTAAAAATTACAACATTGCAGAAGGAGAGAGATGCGTATTACGAACAACTCTCACAAGCCGGTCTTAACGATATGAGTCAAAAGGTGCTTATGGAAAAATACCAAAAGTGCATTCAAGAACTGAGGAGGTATCTCGATGAAGAAGGAAACAAGTAAAACTACGAAAGCTTCAAAGAAAGAAAAAGAGGAAGTTGTAGTAGAAAAAGCAACTTCCAAAAAGACAAAGGGAGTTGCGACTGAAGAAAAAACTCCAAAGAAGACAAAAGAAGTGAAAGAGAAAAAAACAAAAGTGAAAGACGACAAGAAAGACACAAAAGAAATTGAAACATATAAGCGTTCAGGTAAGGTAAAAGAATTAAAGAACCTTGATGAACTCAAAGAAGATTATAAGGAAATTGCGAAGAAGAACGGTTCCATCGCACAGAAGGATGTCATGGCATCTTTAGAGCACTTAGATATGTCTGATGATGACATGGATGAACTCTGGGATTGGTTCAATACAGAGAATATCCAGATTGTTGAAGATGAGGATATTGAAGAACTCACCGCTACAGATGACGATGATCTAGACTTACTAGACGATGATGTTGATGATGTAGAAGATGAAGATGATGACAATAAAGATCCTGATCTTGATGAGGATGATGAAGAAAAACCTTTGTCTAGACTACTTGATTTATCATCATTCTCTTCAGGTGGTAATGTACAGCTAAATGACCCTGTTAAGATGTACCTAAAGGAAATTGGACGTGTACCACTCTTAAAGCCAGAAGATGAACCTGAGATTGCAAAGCGTATTGAAGAAGGTGATGAAGAGGCTAGAAACATCTTAATCTCCAGTAACTTACGTTTAGTTGTATCTATCGCTAAGAAATATGTTGGTAGAGGTATGTTATTCCTAGATTTAATCCAGGAAGGTAACATGGGTCTTGTAAAGGCAGTTGAAAAGTTCGACTATACTAAGGGATTCAAGTTCTCTACATACGCTACATGGTGGATTCGTCAGGCCATTACACGTGCGATTGCAGACCAAGCTAGAACAATTCGTATTCCAGTACATATGGTAGAAACAATCAATAAGTTAACACGTGTTCAGCGTCAATTGGTGCAGGAATTAGGACGTGATCCTTCAGCAGAAGAAATCAGCCAACGTATGGAAGGTATCTCTCCTGAAAAGGTAAGAGAAATCCAAAAGATTGCCCTAGAACCTGTATCACTTGAAACACCAATTGGTGAAGAGGATGATTCTCACTTAGGTGACTTTATTGAAGATAAGGAAGCACTCAGTCCTGATCAATACGCAAGTAATCAGTTATTGAAGGATGAAATCAATAGCGTTCTCAGTGGTCTAACAGAACGTGAAGAAAAGGTATTACGCTTACGTTTTGGTTTATATGATGGACGTACACGTACACTGGAAGAGGTAGGACGTGAATTCAACGTTACACGTGAACGTATTCGTCAGATTGAAGCAAAAGCACTACGTAAATTGAAACATCCATCACGCTCAAAGAGATTAAAGGATTTCTTTGACAAGTAAGATGAATTTACGTATCCAGAAAATTGCGGATATGATAAACAAAGGCGTGGTCTTGGCAGATATTGGTACAGACCATGCCTTTCTTCCTATCCTAGCAATCAAACATAAAAAGGTACAAAAAGCATACGCTTGTGATATTGCAAAGGGACCATTAGAGATTGCGAAACGCAATATCCAAGCGGAGAACCTTGATACTCAAATTGAAACAATCTTGTCCAATGGATTTGACCATGTACCGCAAGACGTTGATGTTGTGGTGATTGCCGGTATGGGCTACTATACCGCAAAAGATATCTTAGAAGCCGCAGGAGAAAAACGTTTAAGTACTTGCAAACAGTTGATAGTCGAAGTCAATCGTAAGCCAGAGTTACTACGTAAATGGATTAGTGATCATCATTATACGATTGATCAAGAAGAGTTAATTACAGAGCGTGAATTTGACTATATCGCAATTAGTTTTACCACAGATTATCATGAATCATATCGTGATGATGAGATTCTCTGTGGAGTTTATCTCCAACAAAAAAAGGGGAAAGAATATCTTTCCTATTGTAATCGACAGATAGCCTTTATTGATGGGGTTTTAGCAAAATATCCACATGATGATGACTATCGTAAAGAATTATTACAACAAAAGAAATATTGGTTAGAGGCAAAATAAAAACGCGGTTCCTAGAGCCACGTTTTTTATTTCTGAATGGAATTGACAGCCTTAGCGAGTCTTGACTTCTGACGAGCAGCATAGTTGTTATTCTTGATATGAGATACAACTGCCTTGTCTAAGCACTTATTTGCTGTGTTGTAAGCAGCAGTAGCAGCTTCAACGTCCTTAGCTTCTACAGCTAAAAGAACCTTCTTGATTGCTGTCTTTAGTTCGCTCTTCTGTCCAGCCTTCGCATTCTGTCTTTTCAGATTAGTTAGTGCGCGCTTCTTCTGTGACTTGATATTTGCCATGAGTACACCTCCTGTCCACTTATTAGCATTAGGATTATATCAAAGTGAAGTGTAAAATGCAATGAAAACCCCAAAAAAGTAGGGTATAATATCACGGTGGAGGTATGAGAGATGAAACAGACACGAATTATATTTTTTGGTACAACAGAATTTGCCAGCGGTATATTACAGACCTTAATCGATGAAGGATATAACGTCGTAGCCGTTGTTTCCCAACCAGATAAACCGGTTGGTAGAAAACATACCATCCAAATAACACCAACACATGCTTTAGCTGATCAATATCAGATTCCAGTAATCCAACCTGATATCTTGAAGGAACATGTGGATGATGTTTTACGATATGAACCAGAGTTAATCTTAACTTGTGCGTATGGACAATTTGTACCAGTACGCATATTAGAATATCCACGGCTTGGTTGTATTAATGTACATCCATCACTTTTACCAAAATATCGTGGAGGTGCACCAATCCATCACGCAGTTATGGGTGGTGAAACAGAAACTGGTGTAAGTCTAATCCAAATGACAAAGGCCATGGATGCAGGAGATATCTATGCTAGAGCTACAACACCACTTGGTAAAGATGAAACGATGGCAGAATTAAATCAGCGTTTACTAGTATTAAGTAAGCAATTAGTAAAGGATAATTTAGAAGATTACATTGCAGGAAAATTAGTGGGAGAACCACAGGATGATAGTAAAGTAATCCTAGGATTAAATATTACAAAGGAAGAAGAGAAGGTACAGTTTGCAGTAGAGGATGTACAAACTCTATATAACCACATTCGTGGTTTGATTGATTGGCCAATGCCATATGGTGTAGTTGATGGAAAGCGCATCAAGTTCTGCAAAGTTAGAATGAGAAAAGAAGACCATCAATCAAAACCTGGAGAAATCTTAGGTTTTAAGAATCACGCGATGGAAGTTGCAAGCATTGGCGGTATTATTGAAGTTTATGAACTACAACCAGAAGGCAAGAGCAGAATGACAGCAGATGCTTATGCCAATGGTGCAGGTAGAAATATGATAGGGAAGGTATTTGAGTAAATGGACCAAAAGCACATACGAAATTTCTGTATTATTGCCCATATTGATCATGGCAAATCAACATTGGCAGATCGTATTCTTGAAATGACAGAAACGGTAAAAGAACGTGATATGAAAGCTCAGATTCTGGATGAAATGGATCTAGAAAGAGAACGTGGTATCACCATTAAACTAAATGCAGTACAGCTAAGCTATACCGCTAAAGATGGACAAGAGTATCTCTTTAACTTGATTGATACACCAGGTCACGTCGACTTTACATACGAAGTATCACGCTCACTAGCGGCTTGTGAGGGTGCGATTTTAGTCGTTGACTCTACCCAAGGTGTACAAGCCCAAACCCTCGCAAATACCTATCTAGCATTAGACAATAACCTAGAAATTTTACCTGTTATTAACAAAGTAGATATGATGAATGCACAACCTGATGTCACAATCCGTGAGATTGAAGATATCATCGGCTTGGATTGTAGTAATGCGCCACTCATCTCTGCACGTAGTGGATTAAACGTTGATAAAGTTTTAGAACAAATTGTTTCTCATATCCCTGCGCCAAATGGAGATGAAAACGCAGCACTACAAGCGTTAGTATTCGACTCATTCTATGACCCATACCGTGGAATCATCGCATTAATTCGTATCCGTGAGGGTAGTCTTTCGGTCGGTGATAAGATTCGCTTTATGGCAACAGGCGCAGAATACGAAGTACTAGAAGTAGGTATTCGTAATCCACGTGAAGTAAAGATGAATACATTAATGTGTGGTGACGTAGGTTGGTTTGCAGCTTCAATCAAGTCCATCCAAGATGTACGTGTCGGTGATACGGTTACGAAAGTAGAAAATCCCGCAGAGAAACCATTATCTGGATATCGCAAGTTAAACCCAATGGTATATTGTGGTCTATATCCAACTGATGCGGCAAAATATGGTGACTTACGTGAAGCGTTAGATAAACTACAGTTAAATGACGCATCTTTACAGTATGAACCAGAAACATCTCAAGCATTAGGCTTTGGTTATCGTTGTGGATTTTTAGGACTTCTACACATGGATGTTATCCAGGAACGCTTAGAAAGAGAATATAACCTCGATCTAATCGCAACTGCACCATCTGTTATCTACCATGTCTACCTAACGGATGGGTCAATGATTGAAATTGATAACCCTGCAAGAATGCCAGATGCGGCTAGAATTGACCGTGTTGAAGAGCCATATGTAAAAGCAAGTATTATGGTACCTGATACATATATCGGTGCCATTATGGACTTATGCCAGAATAAGCGTGGTATCTATCAGACAATGGAAATCATCGATACTGGTAGAAACATGATTATCTATGAATTACCACTTTCAGAAATCATCTTTGACTTCTTTGATAAGTTAAAGTCATGTTCAAAGGGATATGCTTCATTAGACTATGAACTCATTGGTTACCGTGCACAAGATCTTGTACGTATGGATATTCTACTGAACGGTGAAAATGTCGATGCATTATCAGTAATTATTCACCGCTCTGAAGCGTATGCACGTGGTTCTTCAATCACAGTAAAGCTGAAGGAACTTATTCCTAAGCAACAATTTGAGATTCCTGTACAGGCTGTCATTGGTGGAAAGATTATCGCTAGAACAAACATCAAGTCTTTGCGTAAAAACGTACTTGCCAAGTGCTATGGTGGTGATATTTCCCGTAAGAAAAAACTTCTAGAGAAACAAAAAGAAGGAAAGAAGAGAATGAAGGCGGTAGGATCTGTAGAGATTCCGCAGGAAGCGTTTATGTCTGTTCTATCAATGGATGATGATAACTAAACCAAAGCATCTTTACTTGCATGTACCATTCTGTAGAACGATTTGTTCATATTGTGATTTCTGTCACGTAGGCTATCAAGAAACAGTCGCAAATCAATGGTTAGACACAATCAAAGCCGATATTCAAAACCGTCATCTCAATGAGAATCTAGAAACAATCTATATCGGTGGTGGTACACCAACTGCACTATCTTCATCACAACTAGATCAATTGCTTTGCTTGTTGGATCCTTATGCAAGCATGGTGCAGGAATATACGATTGAAATTAATCCGGAAACGTTTGATGAAGACAAAGCAAAGATATTACAAAAACACGGTGTAAACCGTGCAAGCATAGGCTTTCAAACATCAGATGAAAGATTACTACAGATGATGAACCGACATCATCGATTAGAAGATGTCGCAGAAACAATGAAACTATTACGTAAGTATGATATTGATAACATCTCACTAGATTTAATGTATTCTTTGCCTACACAGACAATGGAATCATTAGAGAAGTCTTTGCAGGATGCGATTGCATTAGAACCTACACATCTATCGTTATATTCTTTAACGATAGAGCCAAATACGGTTTTTGCGAAAAAGGGATATGAACACCTTGATGATGATATGGAAGCAGATATGTATGAGTGGATTTGTAAGATACTTCCAAAGTATGGCTTTGTGCAGTATGAAACCAGTAACTTTGCGAAAGCAGGTATGATTTCACAACATAACTGTGCGTATTGGAATTATCAAGATTTCTATGGTATTGGTTGTGGTGCCAGTGGTCTAGAAGGAAGCACACGTTATGATATTCCAAAGAACGTAAGAAGATACATCGAAGATTCATCTATCAAAGACACAATTGATTTATCACTCCAAGAACAAATGTTTGAGGCAGTCATGATGGGATTACGTTTGAAAGAAGGAATGAATATCCAATTCTTTGAAGAAAGATTCCATACATCTGTATTAGAAGTCTATCGCACTCAGATTAATAAGTTACTTAACGAAGGAAAACTCATCCTTGAGAAAAACCGTCTTCGTTGTAGTGAAAAAGGATTTGAAATCTTAAATAGTATCTTATTAGAGTTTATGTAGTATCAATCGGTATTAAATATTGCATACATAGTGATTATATGCTATTATCTAAAGGCTTTCTTGCTGGGGATGACGTATCCTCAAAAGTTATGCTCGGTTTGGAAGTTCTATAGAAAGAAAGAGGAAAATAAAATGTTAACAAAGGAAACAGTAGCACAGATTACTAAAGATTTTGGACGTAAGGAAGGCGACACAGGTTCTGTTGAAGTACAGGTTGCTCTATTAACATACCAGATCAACACATTAACAGTACACATGCAGGCTAATAAGAAGGACTATTCTTCTAACCGTGGTCTATTAAAGATGGTTGGTCGTAGAAGAAAGATGCTCGACTACCTTAAGAAGCATGATGTTAACCGTTACCGTGAATTAGTTCAGAAGTTAGGATTAAGAAAGTAATTGTGAAAGCAGTCATTGAACTGCTTTTTTTGTACTTCAGGTGTACAATTAGATAGGAAAAGAGACATAAGACATGAGCTATATTACATTTCAAGAAGTGAGAAAAACATATCATGTTGGTGAAATTGATATTCATGCATTGGATGGTGTCAACTTTGAAGTAGAAAAGGGACAAGTTGTCATTGTGGCTGGTGCTAGTGGTGCTGGTAAGAGTACAATTTTAAACATCCTCGGTGGAATGGATACTGTCACAAGTGGATCTGTTATTGTGGATGGAAAACATGTTGATGCGATGAATGAAAAAGAGTTAACGGACTATCGTCGTTTTGATATTGGTTTTGTTTTCCAGTTTTATAACTTAGTACAGAATCTAACTGCTCTAGAGAATGTAGAACTAGCATCAGAAATCTGTAAAAACCCTCTGGACCCAAGAAAAGTTTTGGCACAAGTGGGCTTACAAGATCGTATGAATAATTTTCCTGCACAATTATCTGGTGGAGAACAACAGCGTGTAGCGATTGCTAGAGCGATTGCTAAAAATCCGAAGTTACTCTTATGTGATGAGCCAACTGGTGCACTAGACTATGTAACAGGGAAACAGATATTACAATTACTACAGGATACAGCACGTAAGCATGGTATGACGGTTATTATCATTACACATAATCTAGCCATCTGTCCGATGGGAGATTTAGTCTGCCATGTGAAAAATGGAAAAGTCATCTCTATGGAAAAGAATGATCATCCAAAGGATATAACGGAGATAGAGTGGTAATGGCGAAAAAAGTATTTCATAAAAATGTATTTCGCTTAATTAAATCGACAAAAGGCCGGTTCTTTTCGCTATCCGCAATTGTATCGATTGGTGTTGCGTTCTTTATTGGTGTTAGTGCTAGTGCACCGATGATGGCTGCTAGTGTTGATTCCTATGATGATAGTTATGAACTAAAGGATTTTACAATCTATTCCAATTATGGTTTCCAAGAGGATGATATTGAAGCTTTAAAGAAAGTTGATTCAGTACATACAGTTGAACCTGCATACTTCGTAGATGAAATTGCGACAGATGAAAAAGGGACACAGCTTGTTCGTATACACTCATATGATTCAACACATACAATTAATCGTTTTAAACTTGTAGAAGGTCGTATGCCTGAAAATGACCATGAGGTTGTTGCGGAAAGAAACGGAAATATAAAGTCTGGTTTTGAAGTAGGAGATACAGTAAAACTATCGCTTCCAGATGGCTCTCGAAGTGGGGTTTTACCTGTGCAGGAAGTGACTGTAGTTGGTGTTATTGATACACCGTTGTATCTCAACATGTCTAAGGAAACTAGTACATTGGATAACTTGCCAATTAATTCGTATCTATACATTCCTTCGACTGCGTTTGACTCTTCAAATTATTTAGAAGTAAATATTTTAACAGATGATGGCAAAGGTCTATCTTCTTTTTCGGATTCATATGAAACATATATCGCAAATGTCAAAAAGAAGATTGAAGAACTTGCAAAAACACAAGAAAAAGCAACTGCACTTAAAATTAAAGAAGATGCAAAGCATGAATATAACGATGGTATGCAGAAGTATATCGATGGGACAAAACAATACCAGGACACATTAGATGCCTATCAAAAAGAGATTGCGGATGCGCAACAAAAATTATCTGACAGTAGAGCGAGTGTATCAGCTGGCGAAGTAGAGATTGCAAATGCCAAAGAGAATCTAAACAATGCACAGAGTACATTAAATACAGAAAAGGTGAATCGACAGACAGAGATTGATAATCAACAAGCAATTCTCAACCAGAACCGTGCAACACTACAATCCAGTCAGCAATCTTTAAATACCCAAAAGACAAGTCTTGAACGGAATGAACAAGACTTAACAACAGCCTTAGCTGCGCTTCCAGATGCGATTACGTTATATCAAACAGAAATTCAATTTCGTCAGGGAATCGCACATTATGGAATCAGTCCATCAACATCTTTATCGCTTTTAATTATGTTTCGTTCTGATTTAAGACAGCTTTGTGATGCAATGTTTCCAGAAGGATATGCTGGTAAAACAATCGGTGATTTACAAACTGCTTTGGATAATCGCTTACAACAAATTGACCAGAACTTCTCTTTAACCGCATCTACTAAAGAAGATCGATTGGTTGAGTTACAAAACTTACAAGCGCAATATACTACTAACTTAGCTACAATTCAGAATGCTTTGACGGTGATAATTCCTGCATCCCAACAACAAATCACAGATGGATTGGCTGCAGTTAACCAAGGTCAACAACAACTTGATCAAGGACAAGCAACACTTAATCAAAAGATTGCGGATGGTCAAGCTACGATTGATGCTGGTTGGCAAGAAATATTCGCAAACGAAAATAAGCTAGCAGATGCTAGAGTTCAGATTGCGGATGGAGAAGCGCAATTAAATACTGCAATTACAGAAGGTACGAAGAAGTTAAATGATGCATTAGAAGAATTGAATCTATCTAAGGCAAAACTAGCGGATGCGAAAAAGAAAATTGATGATTTAGCAGAAGGTAAGTGGACGATACTCGACCGTAAATCTCATTATGCAAGTGTGACTTTCAAAAATACGATTCATCAAATGGAAGCTATCTCTCATGTATTCCCAGTATTTTTCATTTTAGTTGCGGCTCTTGTATGTTTGACGACAATGACACGTCTTGTTGAAGAACAACGTAATGAAATTGGTACTCTACGTGCGCTTGGTTATACAAGGTGGCAGTGTACATCGAAGTATTTATTTTATGCAATTTTCGCAACGATTATCGGTATTGTTGTAGGAAGTATTCTAGGACTCAGCTCTTTTCCACTGATTATTTATCATGCATGGAGAATGATGTATATCTTACCTTCGATTCGTTTTGTTGTTCCAATGGGACTCATTGGGTTTACTGCGATGTTATTTATCTTTGCGATGGGTATTGCGACTTGGTTTGCATGCAAGGCAGATACACAGGATGTTCCATCACAACTGATGCGCCCGAAAGCACCACCAATGGGTAAGAAGACGTTCTTAGAAAATATTCCATTGATTTGGAATCATCTTAGTTTTACAGATAAAGTAACAATGCGTAATCTCTTTCGTTATAAGAAGCGTTTCTTTATGACAATCATTGGTGTAGCAGGATGTACTGCACTCATGTTAATTGGATTTGGTATTCGTGATTCCATTTCTAACATGGTTGATATTAATTTTAAAGAAATTATCCAGTATGATGGCATGGTTAGTTTTGAAGATGACGCAAGTAATCAAGTAAAAGCAGAGGCACTAAAACAGATTCAATCAACTGAGAATGTTACGGATGCACAGATGGGTTTTGTTTATACGACAAAAACATATGATGATAAAGTAGATGAGACGGCAACTGTGCATGTGTTTGATAAAGAAAATGTAAGTCGCGAGTTTAACTTGCGTACACGTGTTGGTCATAAATCTATTTCACTTACAGATGATGGCGTTATCATCAACGAGAAGTTGGCGGAGAATCTGGGGGTACATATTGGAGATAAGATTACAATTGAAGATGTGGAAGGAAATCCCCATGAGGTAAACATCACTGGTATCACTGAGATGTATGTCAATCACTTTGTCTTGATGAGCCGCAAATATTATGAAGAAGTATTTGGCAAGGATGCTGGTATTAATACTGTTTATCTATCTACAATGGGTGATGAGGCAGCACAGAAGTTATTGGCAAATCAGATATCAACAATACAAGGTGTTGAGGGTGTTACTTTATACAGTGGACTACTGGATAACTTCTATTCTATGGTCAAAGGTTTAAATGGAATTATCTGGGTACTTATCTTCTCGAGTATGTTACTGGCATTTGTTGTACTCAGTAATTTAATTACTGTCAATATTAGTGAAAGACAGCGTGAAATTGCGACCTTAAAAGTTCTTGGCTTTAGAAGAAATGAAGTAAAGAAGTATATCTTTAAAGAAAATAATTTGCTTGCTGTAATTGGTGGTATTGTTGGAATTCCGGTAGGTATTGCATTACATCGTTATATTATGCGTACGGTTGAGATGGACTATTTGATGTTTGGTAGAACTATCAAATGGATAAGTTTCTTATATGCATTTGTTTTAACGATACTATTTAGTGTGATTGTAAATCGTATGATGACAAAGAGACTAAATGACATCCAGATGGTAGAGAGTCTAAAGAGTGTGGAATAATGAATTATACCTACATATTAGAATGTGAAGACCATACGTATTACACAGGATGGACCAATGATTTAGAAAAAAGATTTCAGTCTCATCTGAATGGAAAAGGGGCAAAGTATACAAAGTCACATCGTCCTTTACGCATCGCATATTATGAAATGCATGCGACAAAGAAGGGAGCGATGCGAAGAGAATGGAGGATCAAACAAATGACAAAGAAAGAAAAAGCACAGTTGATTAAAAGTCCATTAACAAATGTGGAACTATTTGATAAAGAGAAATTTAAAAGAGCAAAGTTCAACCGTGGATTACACATTCTCTATGCGCCAAGTAGCGGTAAGGTCATCATGGAGATGAATGATGTGGCTGCAGAGATTTTATGTAAGGACGAAGTATTTGTTGAATTGCCGGTTCAAAATAACGAAGATTGGGAAACTCATGAACCGGTTATCAATCGTAATGGAGATTTTTTCTCGGTGAATATTGCCAGTGATGATCATCCAATGGAAGTTGACCATCATATTGCCTTTGTGATTTTACAATATGAAAAGGGTTATCGTGTTGTATATTTTGATGAAGGTGAAAAACCAGAAGTAAAGTTCTATCAAGATGAGCCTGTCATTGCGGTCTATGCATACTGTAATCAACATGGTCTTTGGTGTATCGAAGCATAATAAAGACATATTCAATTTACAGTGTGGCTGTGATACAATGGGAATGTTGAAAATTTGAAAAGTCGAGAACAGACAGAGGTTAGAAGAAAAATGGAAAAGTACAAGAAGAGTTGGGAATTTCATGGCCGTACATTGACAGTCGAAAACGGTGAAATTGCCAAACAAGCAGGAGGTTCTGTAGTCATTCGCTATGCGGATACAACAGTACTATCTACAGCAACAGCAAACAACCAAGCAAAGGATACAGATTTTTTCCCATTAACAGTTTTATATCAGGAAAAGATGTATGCGGCTGGTAAAATTCCTGGTGGGTTTACACGTCGTGAAGGTAGACCAACAGAACATGCAACATTGACAGCACGTTTAATTGATAGACCAATTCGTCCTTTATTTGCGGAAGGTTTCCGTAATGAAGTACAAATCGTTAATACAGTTTTATCATGCGATCCAGACGCTAGTTCTGAGATGGCATCCTTATTCGGTTCATCATTAGCACTATGTATTTCAGATATTCCGTTTAACGGACCTGTAGCTGGTGTAATGGTTGCTCGTGTTGATGGTGAATACATCATTAACCCAAGCGTTGAACAGGAAAAGAATTCTGATTTAAATGTAACAGTTGCTGGTACAAAGAACGCCATCAACATGGTTGAAGCAGGCGCTAAGGAAGTATCAGAAGAAGATATGCTTAAGGCATTGATGATTGGTCATAACGCAATCAAGGAATTATGCGCTATTCAAGAAGAAGTTATTGCTGCTTGCGCAAAGGAAAAGATGGAAGTCTCCTTATATGAAATCAACCCAATTGTTAAGCAACTGGTTGATGAAAAGGGTGCACAGCGTATTCGTGAAGCAGTTTCTATCAAGGGTAAACTTGAACGTTACGGCAAGATTGATGAATTGATTGCCGAAATGGAAGAAGAAGTTGCGAAGTTAGAATGGGAAGATGATAAGGCACGTGAAAAGGCTGTTAAACAAGCACATGAATATGGTGTTGAAGTTGAAGCAGGTGAAGTACGTCGTTTAATCTCTGAAGAAAAGATTCGTCCAGATGGACGTGGATTAGATGAACTTCGTCCGCTGGATTCACAGGTTGATTTATTACCACGTGTACACGGTTCTGCAATGTTTACGCGTGGAGAGACACAGGTATTATCTGTAACAACATTAGGTCCATTAAGCGATGCACAATTGATTGATGACTTAACAACAGAAACAGAAAAGAGATTTATGCATCAATATAACTTCCCACCATTCTCTGTTGGTGAAGTTGGACGTATGTCTTCTCCTGGACGTCGTGAAATTGGTCATGGTGCTTTAGGTGAAAGAGCGCTCTTGCAGGTATTACCTACAGCAGAAGAATTCCCATATGCAATTCGTACCTGTGCTGAAGTATTAGAATCAAATGGTTCTTCTTCACAGGCAAGTATTTGTGCAGGCACAATGTCATTAATGGCTGCTGGTGTTCCTATTAAGGCAATGGTAGCTGGTGTAGCGATGGGACTAATTACAGTTGGAGATACATATTCTATCTTGACAGATATTCAAGGTATGGAAGACCACTATGGTGATATGGACTTTAAGGTAGCTGGTACACGTAATGGTATCACTGCATTACAGATGGATATCAAGGTAACTGGTATTTCTGAAGAAATCTTACGTGAAGCTTTAGCACAAGCACATAAGGGCCGTATGGAAATCTTAGACAATATGGAAACAGCAATTTCTGCACCACGTGATCACGTATCCGAATGGGCTCCAAAGATGGCTCAGATGATGATTCCAGTAGAGAAGATTCGCGTTGTTATCGGTAAGGGTGGCGAACAGATTGATAAGATTATCGCTGCTTGTGATGGTATCAAGATTGATATCACAGATGATGGTAAGTGCGTATTCTATCATACAAAACAGGATATGATTGATAGGGCAATGCAGATTGTTGGTGACTTAATTCGTGAAGCGAAGGTTGGTGATGTCTATGATGCGACAGTATCAGAAGTACGTGAATCATTTGCTTTTGTAACATTGTTCCCAGGAACAGATGCATTACTCCATGTCAGTGAACTTGCTTGGACTCGTGTAGAGAAGATTCAGGATGCATTACATATAGGTGATGTAATTAAGGTTAAAGTTACTGGCGTTGATGCAACAGGTAAGGTTAAGGTTTCTGCCAAGGAATGTCTAGAGAAGCCAGAAGGCTATGTAGAACCAAAGAAGAACTTTAAACCACAAGGTAAACCAAATTTCCATGAAAAGCGCGAAGGTGCTAACGTGGAACGCAGAGTTTTCAAGAAAAAAGAAAACGCTGAATAATCAATAAAAGAAGGCGTACAGCCTTCTTTTTCGGAGGGAAAGTAACTATGCGTATGCGTAAAAAGAAGTGGGCAGAACCATGGATTGAAGAACATCGAGATTTTGTCTATCAAAACCCAGTGGAAAACAAAGGTAAGTGGAAAGAGTTACTACAACGCGACACATTACATTTAGAGATTGGTACTGGTAAAGGTGGATATCTTAACGGTATGGCTAAACTTTATCCTAATGAAGCGTGGGTAGGAATTGAAAAAGATGTCAGTGCTGGTGCAGTTGCTGCACGTCATGCGGTAGAGGAAGAAAATCCACTCCTAGAGAATAAACGCTTTATCATTGCCAATGCCGAACAATTACAGGAGTGGTTTACGACTGGAGAAGTTGATGTCATTCATTTAAACTTCTCTGATCCATGGCCAAAGAAAGGCAATCATAAACGTCGTCTTAGTAGTGCAAAGTTTTTAGAGATGTATCGCAATATCCTCACAGAAGATGGATATATCCGTATGAAGACAGACAATAAAGATCTATTTGAAGATTCGGTATTGTATTTCTTACAGAATGATTTTACACTCACAGAATTCTCTGTAGATTTCCGCCGTAAAGACCATGCGGAAGACGTGATTACTGAGTATGAAACACGTTTTATGGAACTTGGACAACCAATTTATCAACTTTGTGCCAAGCCATGCAGACATAAATAAACTGTGATACGATAATGCAAAGGGGTAAGATATGGGAAAGAAGATTTTAACAGTCCTATTATGTATTGTATTAACTGGTTGTATGCAATCTAGTCAAACTATGCAAGAAAGACTGGATGAAGAGATTGCAGCAGTGAGTGCTTTACCTGTCCCAAGTGCAAGTCATCGAAAACCATTTTATACTTACTATACAGAACCATCGATTGGACATTATCGTTCAACTGAAACATCGAATGCGTTTAGCTATCAATCCACAAAGTTTGTGATGAATCTAAATGTTCAAGCAATTATGGATTCTTCAACTGATATTGCACAATCCATCTATACACAAAAGCCGATTGCGAAAAATACAGGAAGCTTTCAAAATACGTTAGATGAATCGGTAAGTTATGTATGTGAAATTTATCAGGTTGATCGTCATTACGCTGTGTTTTTTACATCATCAACTGTGAATTTTTTTGGGGTTACATATGCTGGTGATGCAACAGAACTAGCAGGAAAAATGTACTCTATTGCTCGTAGTGTAATTGTACGTAAAGATGTTGTTTTACAAGTGTATTCACATGAAAGCGCAATCGATTATGAAGGGGAAGCAATTAATCTTTATAAGGATATTGCACCTGAAGAAGGTACCTTGCAAGAACTGATTGAGGATAAAACACATATTGATAATAAAAAAGATAAGAATAAAACAACGGATAATTGATGAAATCATAAATAAAACGCTTTGTTTTATGATAATATATAACTTAACAAGGAAAGAGAAATAGAATAAAATACTATTGTATATAAGAAAGGATAGACCTTATGCTCAAGAAATTACAAAACTTATTATTTGAGGATGATGACGAATTTGTAGAAGACAACACTGAAGTGGAACAAGTTTCAGCCTCTGCTCCAGTTACACCTGCTGTACAACCACAAGTAACTCCTGTAGAGGAGACAGCACAAATTCCAGTTCAGCCTGAGCCAGTTTCTGAGATTCCACCAGTACCAACAACACCGGTTGAACCAGAACCTGTAAAAACATCCTCAGTATTTTTAGATAATGAACCTAAGAAGTCAACAATGATTAATCTTGATGATGAGGATAGTAAACCAGTAGAAAAGAAGCCAGCTGTTAAGCCAGAGGTAAAACGTGAAGAAGTTAAACCTTCTAAGGAATATCGTTTTAACCCAGTAATCAGTCCTATCTTTGGTATCGATGAAAAAGATATGGATGCGGTTAAGACAACTACTTCTAAACTCACTGAAAAGGAAAAAGCTAAGTTTGAAAAGAATGTGACACCAATTCTTTCACCTATGTATGGTATCGCTGTTGAAAAGCCAGTTAAGCCAGTTGTGAAGGTTGAAGAATCTGTTGTGACTGAAACAGTGAAGAAGAGTGAACCTGTAAAGATTCCATCACCTACAGTTGAGGATGAGATTCCAGAATTCTCTTTAGATGATATTCTAAATACTCGTGATCAAGAACCAAAGCAGGAAGATGATGACTTGTTTGGATCTACAGCAACTTCTGAGTTTGATTTTGGTAATGATGACCAATTATTCCCAAATCTAAGCTTTGGTGATTTGGAAAAAGAAACTGCTGAAGATAGCACAACCATTATCTCTCGTTCAAAGTTGAACGATCACAGTTCACATAAATAGTTAATCAAAACGGTCGTTAACGTTTGAAAGAGATTCGCTTTCGATGTCGACCGTTTATTTTATGGAGGTCTTATGGAAAGATATACATTAGATTTTAATTTGCCAGTACATATCTTCTTTATTGGTATTGGTGGTATCAGTATGAGTGGTCTTGCGAAAGTGTTGGTAGATCGTGGCTTTCATGTAAGTGGATCAGATAACCACGAAACAGAACTAACTAAGATGTTAGAACAACATGGTGCGAAGGTATTCTACGGTGGCCAAAAGAAAGAGAATATTACAGATGATATTGATGTTGTTGTATATACAGCTGCGATTCATCCAGATAATCCTGAGTATGTAGCAAGTGTAGAAAAGAAGATTCCTATGATGACACGTGCAGAATTACTTGGAGAGCTGATGGAAAACTACAAGAGCAGTATCGCTGTCAGTGGTACACATGGTAAGACAACTACAACATCGATGTTAAGCTATATCTTGATGGCAGCTAATACAGATCCAACGATTAGCTTGGGTGGTATGCTTGCACATATTGGTGGTAATATTCGTGTTGGAAGAGGAGAGACATTCCTAACAGAAGCTTGTGAATACACAAATAGTTTCTTAGAACTAAAACCACTTGTTGGAATCATTTTAAACGTTGAGGCAGACCATTTAGATTTCTTTAAAGATATAGATGATATTCGTTTATCATTTAGAAAGTTTGCGTCTGGCATTAAAGAAGGTGGAACACTTGTTATCAATCATAGTATTCATGATAAAGAATATATAATTGGTGATTTTAAAGGGACAGTCATTTCCTTTGGCGAAGATGGTGATATGCATGCAAGAAATATTGTGTACGATGCATTAGGAAACCCTGGCTTTGAGGTATATTACAAGGATGAAAAATTGGGTAATGTACAACTACTTGTTCCAGGCAAGCATAATGTAGATAATGCGTTGGCTGCGATTGCGACTGCATATAGTATCGGTATCGATTTCGCTGCCATTAAACAAGGTCTGGTAAGTTATAGTGGTGTTGATCGTCGTTTCCAATATAAGGGTAAGTGTAATGGTGCGACAGTTATCGATGACTATGCACATCATCCACAGGAAATTGAAGCAACACTCAATGCCGCAAAGCACTACCCACACAAAAAGTTATATGTTGTATTCCAACCACATACGTATTCACGTACAATTGCGTTATTACCTGAATTCGCAAAAGCTTTAGAGAATGCGGATGTAGTAATACTTGCAGAAATTTACGCTGCTCGTGAAGTGAATACAACAGGTGTTAGTGCAGAAGATATCTCGAAGTTAATGGATCAAAGTAAAGTAACTTCCTTCTACTTACCAACGTTTGAGGAAATTGAAGACTATCTACGTAGTCATCTTGAAGAAGGCGACTTATGTATTACCATGGGCGCTGGTAATGTAACTGATATTGGGCCAAAACTTGTACAATAGTGATTGACCGATTGGAGATTATCCAGTCGGTTTTTGTTTACATATATAACTTTAAAATCTTGTTATTTATTCAATCTTAAGATGTTTATCATTACATAAAATACAATATGTATGCTATGATGACTTTGCAAAAAGTATATGAAACTACTTGGGACAACTTTTCTCATATTATTAGTATACTCAATGCAAAACTCTACTATTTGTATTAGAGCTACGATCAAAATTGTTCGAGAAAAGGAGGACATACTATGTCATTGAATGATAAAATCGATCAAGTAAAAGGTGCAGTAAAAGAAGAAGTAGGCAAATTAACTGGTGATGTGAAAACAGAAAAAGAAGGATTTGCGGAAAAGGTAACTGCTAAAGTTAAAGAAGTAGCTGAAGGTGTTAAGGATACTTTTGAAGGAACAGTAGATGGCGTTAAGAATATTGTTAACGAAAATAAGGATGATGTTGCTGAAAAGGTAAATAACTTCGCTAATAATGTAAAGGATGCTGTTGAAGGTACCATTGACGGTATCAAAAATATCGTTAACAAAGACAAAGAATAATCTATTTAACAAAGAGCCTTGTAATGTATTAAATAATTTACAAGACTCTTTTTTAATTGCCTATAATATGCATTAGAAATTTATATTGCATGAATGATAGACCGTAAATATGATTTAAATATATTTGCTACAAATTATCGTAAGCGTAACCACTTATTTTTGAAATTCTTTCATATATATGATAATTAAACGGATGTTCATGTTGAAACTTACAATCGAATAATAAGTAGATAATTGCACCGAAAATATTAAATAATGTTATAAAAATGCGAATTTATCAATTGTGAGGATTATTTGAAATAGCATATTCTATGATTGAAAACTTTTTCATAAATGACTATAATGGTGGAAAGAGGTAATCATATGGATCAATTGATACAAGATTTACAAATCGTATGTACACAACTATTACCAATTATAGGAGCAGTAGCGTTGGTGTTTTTGTGTATCTTATTACGAAAGCTGTGGCAGACTATCGACGCTTTAAGGAAAACAATTGAAGGTTTAGATCCTACGTTACGTTTAGTGGATAAGAGTATCGAGAAGGTTCAAGCACCATTAGATACTGTTGCTAAATACAGCAAGACCTTTGATAAGGTTCATGACAAGACATCTGCTGCGATTGGCAAGATGACAGATTTTGCAAATGATAAATTAGATTCATTGAAACAAACAATTAAGACTGGTGTAAATCCAGAGGAAGATCTTCCTGTACAAGTTCAGGAAGTTGAAAAGGAGACTACAAATGGCTGATGAATTAAAGAAAGATGAAAAATCCACATTCAACGAGTTTGATGACAGTACTGAGCCTATTGAATCAATTCAAAAGACAGTTGAGGATCTTAAACGTAAAATTCAAGAACTAAGTACGGAAGAAGAAGGAAAGACTACAACTGAGGAAACTTCTGAAAAAGAAGATGAACAGTTTAAGATTCCTGATTTTATTGCACCACATGCGGAAACATTACAACAGATGAAGGATACCACTGTGAAGACTTTTAATACGGTTAAAGAGGAAGTTGTCGATAAGACAAAGAAAGCAGCGTCTGCTGTAAAGGAAAAGGCTGAAAAGCTTAACGAAAACGAAGATATCCGTAAGACATTAGATTATATTAAAAAGAATGCGACTAAGGCTTATGATACAGCGATGATTAAACTTGATGAACTCAAGCAGGACCCTAAAGTTAAGGATGTATCAGATAAGGCTAGTGATGCTTATCAACAAGCCAAAGATTATATCGTACCTAAGACAAAAGAAATTACAAATGTTATCAAGGATACAACACAAAAGACAATTACGAAGGTAAATGATTTTGTAAGTCGTCCTGATGTGCAAGATACGATTCAAAAAGTGAAGGATACTACAAAACAAGCTGTAGATAAGGGTATTGAAACAGTAAGAAATATGATTCATTCAAAGGATGAGAAGTAGGAGGTATACGATGAAACGAGTAACAATCTACGATGTCGCTAAAGAAGCTGGCGTTTCGCTGGCTACCGTTTCCCGTGTAATCAATGGTTCAAACGTTGTAAAGGCACCTACGAAGGAGCGTGTTGAAGCTGCTGTTGAAAAGTTAGGTTATAAACCAAATGCGATTGCGCAAGGTCTAGCATTACAGAAGTCTACTTCTATCGGTTTAGTGGTTCCTGAAGCAAGCTTTACATATACAGGCCAAGTTATTAATGGCTTAATTGATGTAGCTAAGATTTATAACTACAATATCATGTTACATACAATCACTGCTGGTATTACAGATATTAATACTGTGATTGAAGACATTATCAAGTCACATGTGGATGGTGTTGTTATCTTCAATGATAAGTTAGTAGCTGGTGATATGGATGCGCTAAGCAAATACAATATCCCAATCGTTGTGATTGGTAATAAGATTAACGGTAAGGGTATCAGTAGTGTTTATGTCGATATTAAGAAAGCTGTCTATGAACTTGTTTCGAAGTTCTTAGAAGAAGGTAAAGATAACATTGGTATCTTAGAAGATCGTAAGAATCCACAGCAGTATGAAAAGATGGTTGCTGGAGCGAAGAAAGCATATGAAGCTCGGGGTAAGAAGTTTACTGGCGCAATTTCGATTCCTGCTGATGCACGTACATCTTATGCATTCTTATCAAAGTGGATGAAAGACCATCGTTATGATGTTGTTATCGCAAATAGAGATTCCCAATGTTTCGCATTGTTAAATGCTAGTAGAGAAAACAATATTTCCATTCCAGATGAAATGGAAGTTGTATGTGTACTCGATACGAAGTATAATTCCATGGTACGTCCGCAGATTTCTAGTTTCTCCATTCCATCTTATGACTTAGGCGCAGTTTCAATGCGTGTTATGACAAAGTTATTGCAGAATGAAGAAGAAAATCACGAAGAAAAGGGCGAAAGCATTGAATTAAGTTATCTGTTTACTCCAAGACAGACAACTAAGAACTAAAAGCGTTGAATAGAATGAGTAGTCACATGTATGCATGTGTAGAGAGATTCCGGTTGGTGAAAGGAATTCTGTATCGGTGATGAATACATCTAGGAGCTGTTTATCTCAAAAGGTAAACCGTTACTCTGCGTTAAAGAGAAATGAGTGTACGATGATTCGTAAACTAAGGTGGTACCGCGCTGAGGCGTCCTTAGAAATATGGGCGCCTTTTATTATGGCGCTAGGAAAGGATTAGTATATGAATTTTATTGAAGAATTACAGTGGCGTGGCTTAGTCAAAGATTGCACAGATAAAGAAGGACTAGGCGAACAACTTAAGAATCCAACAACAATCTATTGTGGATTTGATCCTACAGCAGATTCTCTCCATGTAGGACACTTACAACAAATCCTATTGTTACGTCGTTATCAATTACAAGGACATCAACCAATTGCACTATGTGGTGGTTTTACAGGTATGATTGGTGATCCACGTCCTACAACAGAAAGAAAACTATTAACACATGAAGAAGTACTTCATAACGCCGAGTGCATTCGTGAACAGTTAGCTAAATTCTTATCCTTCGAGGGTTCTAACGCAGCCATCATGGAGAACAACAATAACTGGTTGGGTGAGATGAACTTATTAGCCTTCTTACGTGACTATGGTAAGTTATTTAACATCTCTTACATGTTACAGAAGGATACCATCAAGAAGAGATTAGATTCTGGTATTTCTTACACAGAATTTAGTTATACGATCTTACAGTCTATCGACTGGTATAACTTATTCAAGAAGTACAACTGTCAGATTCAGATTGGTGGTTCTGACCAATGGGGTAACTTAACTTCAGGTATGGAACTTATTCGTAAGATGGAAGGAGATAATGCGAAGGTATTTGGTATTACTTCTCCATTAATCACAAAGAGTGATGGCTCTAAGTTTGGCAAGTCGGAAGGTAAGAATATTTGGTTGGACCCAACTCGTACAAATGCGTATGAATTCTACCAGTTCTGGTTAAATACACCAGATGCGGATATTGTAGACTACCTGAAGAGACTTAGCTTCCATACACCAGAAGAGATCATGGGTTACGAGGAATCTCTTAAGAGTGCACCTGAAAAGCGTGAAGGTCAGAAAGCACTCGCTGCTGAACTCACAGAACTAGTTCATGGAAAAGATGGTTTAGAGAAGGCATTACGTATCACTGAGACATTCTTCAAGGGTGATATTATGACTCTATCTCCAGAGGAGATGAAGGAAGGTCTAGCAGATGCCAAGAAGGCAGCTGTAGAAGATGGTGTAACTTTGATTGATGCGCTTGTGACTGCAGAAGTTTGCAAGTCTAAATCAGAAGCACGTAAGCTAATTGAACAAGGTTCAGTATCAGTAAACGGTAATAAGGTTACAGATATTCAGGCTGTATTACATCAGTCAGAAGCTATTAATAAAGAATTCTCTATCCTTAAAAAAGGTAAAAAGAATTACTTTGTATTAACATTCTAAAGCATGCGGATAGTCAAAAGGCTATCCGTTTTTATAACTGTTCTATGGTATAATTACAAGCGAGGTATTTGTATGTATAGATATTTATTGGTCATTGCAATCTGTATCTGCATGTTATCTGGCTGTGCTAAAAAAGACACAGAAACAAATGCGGCTATGGAATTATATGAAAGTTATTATACGGAAGTTCTAAATACAAAAAACTATCTAGAATCTAGTGATTATTTTTCAATTAGTACAGAGATGACACAGTTATCTGATGGTACCTATCGTTATTATGTGATTATAGATAATCCCAAGACAGAGATGTATCATTGCCGTATTTTTGCGGTGGAAAATGATATTGCGTTTGCGGATAATGACAAGATGATGCCATCATTAGGTATCTTCGATACGGATGTATCACTTGTGCCAAATCGAGTGGATAAATCGAAAGGTCTAATGAAAGGGCTTGTCATCAGTGGTGAAAGTTCTGAAGATCATATCAACTTGAAATTTGTTGTGGAATGGCGTGATCAAGCAAATAAACAAGTTGTCAAACAATATATACAAAAAGAGTTGAAATATGAGAAGTAAGAGGAGTTGGATACATGAAAGAAACAAATACAATTAAAAAATCGTTTATTGCCAGTTCCTTAACGACTTCTGCTGGTATCTTTATTACAAAGTTAATCGGTTTATTCTATATTGTCCCATTTAAAGCAATCGTTGGTCAGCAGGATATGATTTATTATTCTGCAGCGTTTGACTATTATACGATTCTATTACAAATCTGCAGTGCGGGTATTCCGTTTGCTTTAGCGGCTCTTGTCGCAAAGTATCTTTCTAAAAATGACTATAAGACAGTTGTGCTAGTACGTATCTTAGCGACAAGTTTATTAATGGTTTCTGGCTTTGTAATGGCTGTATTGTTTATTGGATTTTCAGGTCCTTTAGCAGCTCGCGCATTAGGTGGTACATCGTATTCAGCTAATGAACTTGCGGCAATGCAAAACTCATTTGTGATTCTTGCGATGGCTTTATTTTTGGTATCTGTTTTATATAGCTATCGTGGATATTATCAAGGTGCCAAGGAAATGCAGCAGTATTCTTTATCACAGGTGATTGAACAATTTGTACGTGTAGGATTCTTACTTGGTGCAGGTTGGTTTGTTGTGTATATTCTGCATCTTCCAAAGATTGTATATATCTATACAGCAGTTGGTGGTACTGGTGTCGGTGCGATGGTTGCCTTACTGCAGTTTATGAACTTTGACCGCAAACACTTCAAGGATGTACAACAAAAGGCGAAACTACAATCTACAAATTCAGTCGCAATCAAAGAGTTGATTCATGAGTTTGTGATGTATGTAATTCCATTCCTATTAAGTTCCATCTTGGCAAACTCACAGGTACTTGTGAATACAAACTTCTTCGTATCTGTGATGGAAGGCTTAGGCACGCAACATAGCCAAGCAACAATGTTATTGAGTATTATCCAGACAAACTGTGATAAGTTAACTTCCATCCCACAGGTTATCGGTAATGGTTTTGCGGCTGGTGCTGTTCCATTTATCACTGTTTCTTTGGTTCATGCGGATTGGAAGGGACTACGTAAGTCTCTAGAAGACTGTCTTGGTACAGTGTTCTATATTGTCATTCCAGTATGTGTATCGATGGCTGCTTTATCAGGTCCTATCTATTACATCATGTATGGTGCTAAAGAGCTAGAGTATGGACAAGTAGCTTTATTCTGGTCTAGTATCTTAGCGTTTGGAACTACAGTGACGCCTGTATTACTATCCATATTATTGTCCTTAAAGATGAGAAGACATACTCTGATATACTTTTCAATTGGATTCTTGGTTAAGGTTATTACATTTTATCCATGTTGTTATTTATTTGGATATTCTGGTGCAATTATCTCTAGTATTCTTTGTGAAATTACATTCATTGCACTGAGTATCTATAAGATTCAAAAGACATATCCTGTACGTGTGAAGAATATGATCATTCGCTTAGTGAAGATTATTATTTGTTGCTTTGCAATGAATGGCATCTATGTTATTGTACGTTGGATTGGCATTGATCCTACACAGTATTCTCGCTTAGTTGCGATTGTATTCGTTGGTATTATTGGAACATTCGGAATGGGTGTATACTTTGCAAGTAGTGAATTATTCCGTCTTCCTAAGTCAATCTTCCATCGCGACTTACGTGGAATGTTTAATCGCATTCTTCATAGAGGTGCCTAAATGTTACGTTTAGATCGTATTCTAGCAAATGCACGTGTTGGCAGTCGTAGTGAAGTTAAGAAACTCGTTAAAGAGAAACGTGTACGTGTCAATGGTGAACTCGCAAAGTCTTCTGACATGCGTGTTGATGAAAATACAGTGGAGATCTTTGTGGATGATATACCGGTGGTTTATGAAAAATATGTTTATTACATGTTAAATAAACCAGCTGGTTATATCAGTGCTACAGAAGGGAAAAACTGTCCCACAGTATTAGATCTAATTGCGGAAGACTATAAAGGCATGTTTCCGTGTGGACGTTTAGACAAAGATACTGAAGGCTTACTGATGATTACCAATGATGGTCCTTTGGCACATGAACTCTTATCACCAAAGAAACATGTTGAAAAAGAGTATTATGTCGAACATACACTGCCGCTAACAGAAGAGGATATTGTTAAGATTGAATCTGGTGTTACATATAATGGTGTAAGTTATAAACCGGCAATATATAAAAAAATCTCTGATACTTCTTGTACACTGATTATTCAAGAAGGGAAGTACCATGAGATTAAATTCATATTCAATTCTGTTGGTGATAAAGTTGTTTATCTGAAACGTCTTCGTATGAAGAATCTTGTTTTAGATGAAACTTTAAAACCAGGTGAATATAGACCTCTTACAAAAGAGGAATTAGAAGATCTTAGATTAATTGCACGTTAACAGTCTCTGGTAATTGCCAGATGCCTGTGCGTGCATATTCGTTTAAAAAGTCAACGACTTGGTCGGTGATAGAGTTTGGTGTAGAAGAACCACTTGTAATTGCGATACGCTTATGTCCATCAATCATAGATGGAGTTAAATCTAGAACACTATCGATAAGATGGGATTCTTGGATACCTGCGTGCTTAGCAATCTTGGCAAGTTGATTGGAGTTATTGGAACGTGCATCCCCAACAACAATAAGTAAATCAACATTCTGTAGTTGAAGCACAGCTTCTTGACGCTTGCTAGTAGCGTTACAGATTTCCTTTGCGACAATTGCGTCAGGGAAGAGTTTTTTACAGTGTGCGATGATTTCTGCTGTATCTAACATGGAAAGTGTTGTCTGATTGGTAATGAGAATATTCTCAAGAGATACATTCTTGAGTGCATCGACATCTTCAATGGATGTCACAAGATGAATCTTATCTGAAATACCAACTGTTCCTTCAGATTCGGGATGATTCTTCTTACCGATATAGATGATGTCACCAACTGCACTATGTTCCTTAACAAGGTTATGTGTACGAATGACATCAGGACAAGTCGCATCAACGCAAGTAAGTCCCTTGGCTTTCGCAGCTGTGATGACATCATCACTTACACCATGAGCAGTAAAGATAACGATACCACTTGGAATTTCTTCTAATAGTTCCATGCGAGTCTTATTTTTATCCTCAACAAAGTTGATACCTAACTTGCGACAAGCATCAACTACAAATTGATTATGTACAATCATACCCAACATTGTGACAGGGGTATCTGGGTTTTCCTTGACAGTTTTTTTGGCAATGAGAATTGCGCGAACAACACCTTGGCAATACCCTCTAGGGATGACTTTTATGATTTCCATATCAGAGTCCTTTCAAACCGTAAATAAAATCGGTTATACTAATTATAGGTGATAAGATGAAAAAATTTGAAGATTTTAATCTAAAAGATACAACAATGGCCTTTATTGAGAAAAACCATTTCAAACAACCAACACCAATTCAAGAACAGGTGATTCCAGCTGCTTTACGTGGCAAAGATGTGATTGGTCTTTCTAGTACGGGTTCTGGTAAGACACATGCATACTTAATTCCAATCATGGAGAAGGTAGATCCTACTAAGGATGAAGCACAGGTTGTTATTACTGCACCTACACGTGAACTTGCGACACAGATTTATGAGATGGCGAAAGTCATGACTGAGATTGTGCCAGAAATACGTGTACGTTTATATGTTGGTGGACGTGAGAGAAGTAAGGATATTGAACAACTTGAAAAATCTCAACCACATATCGTTATCGGAACACCAGGTAGAATTAAGGACTTATTCTTAAATGGTGGCGCATTGCGTATCGATAAAGCAAATATGCTTGTGGTCGATGAAGCGGATATGACTCTAGAATATGGATTCTTAGATGAGATTGATGCCTTTGCAGGTAGACTTGGCGAACATTTACAGATGCTAGCATTCTCTGCTACAATGCCAGATCAGCTAAAGCCATTTATCAATAAGTACATGCATCATCCAATTACATATCAGATTGGTGAGAAGGTACGCTTTAATCCAGATATTAAACACGTGCTAGTACCTTGTTATCATCATAGTTATGCAGAGACAATTTTATCAATCCTACCAGGCTTTCAGCCTTATGTATGTTTGATCTTCGCTAATACACGTCAAGAAGCGTCTGCGATTGCGGAAGAGCTTCGTAAGAATAAAGTGTCTGTGAGTGAAATTCACGGTGACCTTACAAGCCGTAAGAGAAAGCAAGCCATGAAGAGTATCGCTAATGCAGAACATACATACGTTGTGGCTACTGACTTAGCTGCGCGTGGTATCGATATTGGAGAAGTAACACATGTTATCTCCTGTGGATTTCCAGAAGACTTAGAATACTATATTCATCGTGCAGGAAGAACAGGTAGAGCAGGTTCTACAGGTACATGTTATGCCTTGTATCAAGAAAGTGATGATCAAGCAATTCGTTCCTTACAAAAGCGTGGCATTAAGTTTGATCATGCCCGTCATCGTACAACGGGATGGCAGACATTGCATCCATACGGACAAAGACGTCTTAAGACAGATGATGAGCTAGAGAAGAAGATAGCCATGATTATGACGAAGAAGAATACAAAGGTTAAGCCAGGCTACAAGAAGAAACGTGCAGCCGCAATTGATCGTGTACATCGTCAGAAGAAACGCGAAATGATTCGTAGTAAAATCCGTGAAGAAAAGAAGGCTATGTACAAAGAACGTGCAAGAAAAGATAGAGAAGGACTTTCATAAGTCTTTCTTTTTTTGACTAAAATAAAAAAATCGACTGTAGTCGATTTAGCAGTGACGCGTACGGGATTCGAACCCGTGAATGCCGCCTTGAGAGGGCGGTGTGTTAAGCCGCTTCACCAACGCGCCGTTATTGAAGCTTGCTAATAGATTATACTAAATGAGAATCGATACTTCAATAAAAAGTTTTGGAAAATGCTTGTTGGAAGGGGCGAGTAATCAATAGATATATATGATATACTAACTAATGCAAATATGTTTGTGTAAAGGAGTGGTTCTATGTGTGGAATAGTAGGATTTGTAGATAAAAAAACACAGAGTGAAAAAGCAGTGATTATTAAGGACATGATGGATGCGATTATCCACCGTGGTCCAAATAGCGCTGGTCAATATATTGATGATGATGCGGCTTTAGGTTTTCGTCGTTTGAGTATTATCGACTTGGAAGGTGGTAGTCAGCCATTATATAACGAAGATAAAACAAAAGTTTTAACTTTCAATGGTGAGATTTATAACTATCAGTCTATCCGTAAGGAACTAGTTGAAAAGGGGTATCACTTTAAAACGAATACTGACTCTGAAGTGTTGATCCATGGTTACCAAGAGTATGGTGTAGCACTTTTACAAAAGTTGCGTGGTATGTTTGCCTTCGTTATCTGGGATACAGAGAAGAAGGAATTGTTTGGTGCTCGTGACCACTTCGGGATTAAGCCATTCTATTACTACAATACAGATGAAGTATTTATGTATGGTTCTGAAATCAAGTCTTTCTTACACCATCCATCCTTTAAAAAGGAATTGAATAAGGAAGCATTAAAACCATATTTAACATTCCAATATCCAGCAATCAAAGAGTGTTTCTTTAAGAATGTATATCGTTTACCAGAAGGACATTATTTCATCTTGAAGGATGGTAAGTTAGATATTCAACAGTATTGGGACCTACATCAAGAAGAAAAGGATATGACTCTAGAAGAGGCTGTAAACTTTATTGATGAAACCGTACAGGAGTCTGTCGCTACACATAAGATTGCGGATGTAGAAGTGGGTTCGTTTTTATCCTCTGGTGTAGACTCTAGTTTGGTTGCGTCTATCTTGAAACCTGCGAAGACTTACTCTGTTGGTTTTGGAACATCGTACAATGAGTCTACAGAAGCAAAAGCTCTAACAGATATTTTGGGGTTACACAATACATCTCGTACATTAACTGGTGAAGAGGCATTCCAATACTTCCCACAGATTCAATATTACTTAGATGAACCAGATTCCAACCCATCAGTAGTTCCACTGTTCTTCTTATCAGAACTCGCTGCACGCGATGTGAAGGTTGTTATGAGTGGAGAAGGTGCCGATGAATTATTTGCTGGTTATATTGATTATGGTTGGCATTCTAACTCTATGACGGTACGCAAACTTGGTGAAGCTCTAAAGAAGTTATCCCAAAGTAAGCGTCATAAGTTATCTGAGTACTTAAAGAAGTTGCCTAACTTTCCAGGTAGGTTACATTTATTAAAGGCTGTTCAACCAGCTGAAGAATACTTTATTGGCCAGGCACTTGTGTTTACAGAAGAGGAAGCTTCCGCGATTGTAAAACCGGAATATCGTAAGTCACCATCTGTGAAAGATATCGTGATGGATAAGTATGCTAAAGTTAAGAACTTATCTGAAATCAAGAAGATGCAGTACTTAGATATGCATCAATGGATGCCTGGAGATATTTTGTTGAAGGCTGATAAGATGTCCATGGCACATTCCCTTGAATTACGTGTTCCATTACTTGACAAGAAGATGATGGAATGTGCACAGGTAATTCCTACAAAGTATTTATTCAATGAGCACAATACGAAGTATGCTTTCCGTCAAGCTGCGTTCCGTCATATTCCTAAGGAGTGGGCTGCACGTCCTAAGCTTGGTTTCCCAGTTCCTATCAAAGACTGGTTACGTACTGAGAAGTTCTATCAGATTGTACGTGAAGAATTATCAAAAGACTTCGTTGGTGAATTCTTTGACCAGAAGGCGGTGTTACAACTATTAGATGACAACTTCCAAGGTAAGGTGGATGCTCGTCGAAAGATTTGGACACTCTATACATTTATCACTTGGTATGATGTATACTTCATCCAAGGTGGCAACAAACCTCAAGTTGCTTAATCGACGCAGATGCGTCGATTTTTAAAAGGAGATATGCATGCAGGTTTTTAAAAAGAAAAATATAAAATGGGTTATTGTGCTGATTTGTATCAGTATCTTCGTATATTTGATGCAAGCAGTATGGGGTAGTCATGTATTACCGATTGATACTTCTGTCTATAATTTTATAACAAAGCATTTTATATCAGATACCTTAACCCCAATTATGAGAGTCATTACACAGTTTGGTGGTACGATTTTGATGATTGTTTGGGCTATTGCTTCATTAGTTCTCATTACAAATAAAAGAATCGCGGTCAGTGTCGTATCAAACTTGGTGTTGATTGCACTATTAAATAACATATTAAAATTAATCGTACGTCGTGCTCGTCCTACTGGATTTCGTTTGATTACAGAAACGGGGTATAGTTTTCCATCGGGCCATTCTATGGTTAGTATGGCATTCTATGGATATCTAATCTATTTGATTCACAAAAATGTAAGAAATACGAAATTACGTTGGACTTTGATGACAGGTTTTGGTCTATTGATTTTCATTATTGGTATGAGTCGTATTTATTTAGGTGTTCATTATACATCTGATGTATTTGCAGGATTCTTGTTTTCGCTTGGATACTTGGTTGTTTATATCAAGATGACTGATCTAATCGTATTTCAAACGAAATAAAAAACAGAGAAGCTATTTTTGGCTTCTCTGTTCTTCTATAATTTTTTCGATTTCTTCAATTAATGCTTGTTTGATTTCTGCTTGTGGAACAGTGCGGATTACTTTTCCTTTACGGAAGAGGATACCTGACTTGGATCCACCCGCAATACCAATATCGGCACGGCTAGCTTCTTGCATACCATTAACAGGACAGCCCATGACTGCGACTGTGATATTCGCTTTGATACTGTGGAGATAATCTTCCATCTCTTTGACAAGTGGAATCATATCATACTGGATTCTTCCGCATGTAGGACATGCGACTAAATCGGGTACATCTTCAATTAACCGGAAACTACGTAGTAATGCTTTTCCGATAATCAATTCATCTTTTGGCGGACCGGATACAGAGATACGAATTGTATCACCAATTCCTTCATGTAAGAGCACACCTAATGCGGCAGAAGATTTTACAGCAGAATCTGCAAATCCACCAGCTTCTGTAACACCTAAATGAAGAGGGTAGTTAAACGTTTTTGCGGCAAGTTCATACGCATCAATCGTAAGTTCTACATTTGAAGATTTGAATGAGAGACAGATATCATAGAAATCCATACTCTCAAGAATATCAACATGACGTTTCGCACTTTCGACAAGAGCCTCTGCACATGGACCACCATATTTCTCTAAGAGTTCTCTTTCTAAAGAACCAGCGTTAATACCAATACGAATTGGTACATGTTTCTCTTTACATTTGGCAACGACAGCTTCTGTATTTTTACGAGAGCCGATGTTACCAGGGTTGATACGAATTGC
The DNA here is from genome assembly GCF_963517755.1 of uncultured Solobacterium sp. NCBI lineage: Bacteria > Bacillati > Bacillota > Erysipelotrichia > Erysipelotrichales > Erysipelotrichaceae > Solobacterium > uncultured Solobacterium sp. The sequence continues at coordinate 181,667 of NZ_CAUQGG010000001.1, read as the reverse complement.
GTCAATACCACCATCTAGACAGATGAGGGCGAGTAGATAGTTAAAGTGTATATCTGCGATTAGAGGAATGTTAATGCGGGCTTTGATAGCTGGAATAGCACGAGCATCTTCTTCATCTAATACTGCTGTTCTGACAAGTTCACAGCCATTTGCGGCTAGTTCATTGATCTGTGCGACTGAGCGCTCTACATCTTTTGCAGGAACGTTTGTCATGGATTGTAAGACACATTTATTTTGACCGCCAATTTGGACATTTCCTACAAATAAAGCACGTGTTTCAGTACGTTTCATTATTTCGTCTCCTTTATGAGTACTATTATCCCACGATTATAAAATTTTATCGAGTTTTTCATCTTATAAAATCATAAAGCACTTGGAATTGATTTGTGAATATGATATACTCATCATGCAAAATCTTAGGAGGATTATTAACAATGGCAAGAGAGAATGTAATCTTGGTATGCACAGAATGTGGTGAAGAAAACTACATCACTACAAGAAATAAGCGTAAGCACCCAGAAAAGTTGGAAGTTAAGAAGTACTGTCCACGTTTACGTAAAATGACATTGCATAAGGAGAAGAAATAACCTTTGTTGGTTATTTTTTTATATTTTGTATGAGATTAGATATATTACCAATAGGTCAATTTGAAGAAAATTCTTATGTGTTACATGATAATGGTCATGTGCTTTTTGTTGATCCTGGAAGATATTATAAGAAGATTATAGAATGTGTTGGTAAGGATGAGGTTGTTGATGGTATTGTTTTGACACATGGACATTCTGATCATACTGGGGCAGTGGATGATTTGTGTGATGTATACAACTGTCCTGTTTATATGGACCATCATGATTTACCACTTGTATCACCAAGTAATGCTGGACATTATGGCTATAGTGCACCTGTATATGCGCCAATACATGATTTAAATGAGAAACAGGTTAAGATTGGAACATTTTCTTTAGAAATTCATCATACACCTGGCCATACGGATGGTAGTATCTGTGTTCGCTATAAGAATATTCTTTTTACAGGCGATACGCTATTTGCGTCTAGTTGTGGTAGAACAGATTTATATTCTGGTAGTGATGAAAAGATGCGTCACACACTAGATTATCTCAAGACCCTTCCACATGATTTACAAATCTACCCAGGACATGGACCTGCGAGTACAATAGGAATTGAAGTTCGTAATAATCCCTATATGATTTCTTACTTTTAAGAATAAATCAAAGTTGTTTTGTCTTAGTTTCGTGTAGAATAGAAGCGAGGAAGTAATATGAAGAAATTTTTGATTGGTTTATGTTTGAGTTCGGTATTACTAGTAGGTTGTCATCAAGAAAGATCAAGCTACGTAGCAAAGGAAGATAAGATTGCAATTTCTACAACTGATTTTAAAGATGAAGATGCACAAAAACTAGTGGAGTCTGTATTGAAGAAACAGTTTCCGCAATATGAATGTACTGTCACCCAGACAATTATTAAGGGGAACAATGTTTATGGTATATACACATATCAGAAAAATGGACGTACAATGACCCAACAGGTCTCTCTCTATACAGTTTCCGTCAATAAGAATGACCATGATGATATTATCTACCTACAGAGTTCCTTTGGAGCTGTTGATCATCGTATCACACAGATGATTGAGGAGAAGACAATTCCTACTGATAATACGGTTGAAAAACCGAAAGATGAAAAAGAAAAGGAATTTGATTTACCGACAACGGTCGATGATCCAGATTCTGCCACAAGTAAACAGGCAACTGAGATTCAAAATTCTGGTGGACTCTACATTGTGCGTTTCTATCTTAATGCAGGAAGTCTAAGAATCTATGGTAAGCATACAGGACAAGGTACTTTTGTGGCAAAACTATATGATTTAGAACAGAACCTCGTTGCGGAAATGGTAAATATTGAAGGATATGGAGAATATGATCAAACGACACAGACGCCTCCAGGTTACTATTATCTGATTGTACAGAAGTCAGATGGGAAATTTGATTTAAATTATGAATACTAATGTTCGAGAAATCGAACATTTTTTTTATGGACTTTTTGTACTCCTAGTGAATATAGAAGTGCGAGGACTACTATGGAAGAACGATTGATTGAATGTTTAAAAATAGCGATGGAATTTCATGTGACGGATATCCATTTTCATCTAAAAACATATCCGAAAGAAAGTTTGAGTATCGAGATGAAGATTGAGCAAGATGTTAGGCAAATGGTACCAAAAGAAGATGATATTCGTTTATTTCGTTATCTGATGTATAAAGCGAATCTAGACCTATCAGATATCCATCATCCACAAACGGGAAGATTTGAGATGGAAATTGATGGGCAACCAGTATCTTTACGCTTTGCGCTAGTTTCAAGTTATCACAATACATCAGGTGTGTTACGTATTCTGAATCAACATTCGCCACTACATATTGAAGATTTAACAATTGATTATGATACTTCGATATGGCTAAGGAATATTACAAAACATACATCCGGACTTTTTATATTTTCTGGGCCAACCGGTTCTGGCAAGACAACAACGCTATATACCATTCTCAACGAAACTAAGGGGAAGAAGATATTTACACTGGAAGATCCTGTTGAGGTATATCACGAAAACTATGTACAAATACAAATCAATGACCACCAACATTTATCTTATGATGAGGGTATCAAACAACTCATGAGACATGATCCAGATATCATCATGATTGGTGAGATTCGTGATAGTCAAGCCGCCTTAATGGCTGTACGTAGTGCATTAACGGGACATTTAGTCGTAACTAGTTTACATAGTCAAAATTGTATGTCTGCGATTGACCGTCTATTAGATTTAGGGGTGGATATGTATCAATTAAAAGATGTACTGATAGGTATTTCTAATCAGCGTTTATTTAATTTAGGTGATGGAAAACGCTCAGGTGTGTATGAATACATGAATCGAAAGGAGGTGGCTTATGCCTTGGAACATCGATGTGTTTCTGAAACGTTTATATCACTTCAAAAGCAATTACAAAGCGCTGTTAAGAAGGGATATATTGCGTCAGATTGTCTTGAGGAATACACGCTTTGATAAACTAGAATGCCAAGGAATTGTAAGTTTGATGGAAAATGGATTTAGTTTTACTGATACATTACAAATTTTAAAGACAAAAAGAAATGAACGACATATTGTGTATGTATTAGAAAAGCTAGAACAAGGGCAGACATTCAACGATGCATTCTCCTCGCTATTACCGGTTTGTTATGGAAAGTACTTCAGTAACTTTATCCGTTATCTACCAGTACTAGAAAGTTTGCGGATTTCAATAGAACTATCAAACCATGAGGAACAAACGAAACAGAAGATGATGAAGGATATGATCTATCCGGTTGTCATGTTGTTTGTAATGTTTTTTGGAATGTATTTGTTTAATGGTTTTGTCTTTCCGCAGATGATTACATTAATGAATAGTTTTGAGGTGAATGTCAAAAGTTATTACTTCTTACGAAGTTTGATTCAATTATTATCATGGTTAGCGACTTTTGTAATTGTTATAGGAATCTTGTTGTGGATTGTGTTTCAACATCCGCAAAGAAAGTGTTGGTTATATCGTTTGCTTGTAAAGCACATGCCAGACTCACTAATGGTTCAAAAAGCATCTGCAGAATTTGCAAGATACTTCCTTGAATGCGTAAGGGTGCGTATCCCAACAATACAAACAATGAAAATATTGTTAGATATGAAAGAAAAAGATTTGGTATGCTTGATTGCCCATGAACTAAATGAGTCTCTATGCAAAGGCGAATCATTTGAAAATACATTACATACACCATATGTAGAACATGCATTACAACAGTTTTTTCAAATCGCTTTACATGGGTCAAACTGCGAGAAGATGCTAGAAGGATATCTAGTGATGAACCAGCAACGACATATCAAACAAGTACGTATCTTTACGCGTAGCGTACAACTATCTTGCTATGGGGCGATAGGACTAATACTGCTTGTAATATATCAGATATTAATGTTACCAATGCAGATGTTACAGAATATATAGGAGGTGAGTGATGAATAAAAAAGGATTTACATTACTAGAGATGACGATTGTTATCTTAATTATTTCAATACTGTTTTTATTAGTAATACCAAATATTAAAAAGACACTAACGATTGTAAATGACAAAGGTTGTAAGGCTTTGGAGAAGATTGCGGACTCTGCGATTATCCAATATAAACTAGAATATGATAGCTATCCTGGAAGTGTTAGTGATTTAGTGAATGCGGGGTTATTAACGGAACAGCAGATTACCTGTGATGGGGAAAAGAGTCTTGTAATTAGTGATGGACATGCGTATATCGAATAAAGGTTTTAGCTTGCTAGAAATGTGTGTACTTCTTTTTGTGATATCGGTATTTATGATGTTATTACCAACGAGCATACATATACCAGATACTGAATATTATGCGTTTGTGGATAATTATCTGTACTTACAAAGTACCGCAATGAAACAAGCAAAAAGTATTTCTTTTGAAGAATATAATGTACGTTTTAATCAGAAGGGAAATGTGAATCAAGCAAAGACAATTTATTTTAAAAATGAACGTACAATCATTGTAGAACTTGGTGGTGGTCGACTTGCGATTCAATAAAAAGGGATTATTTACAATGGAAGCATTCGTTAGTTTAAGTATCACATTATTGTTAGTTGGTTTGATTACAAGTATCATACAAGCAAATTACGCCAAACATACTGTATATGAAAGAAAGATACGTGAAATGGAAGAAGCGTTGGTGGAAGCAATGAATGATATAGAAGGGTGTTTACAAGAATGTCAAAAAGAAGAGGATTTGCACTCATTGAAATCTTAATTTGTATTTTAACAGTATGTATCTGCATTCCGATAACAGTACAAGTTTTATCTATTGTGCGTAGTGTCTTGAAAGATAAAACTCCATTACAAGATCAGATTGCGCTAGTGCAATTAAGACATTATCTAGCTGTAGCATATGACATTGAATTAGAACCAACAACAATCTCATTTCAAAGACAACAGGAAGAAATGAGATTACGTCTTGTAAATCAAAATCTCATCATACAGCCAGGTACACAAATATTCTTAATGAATATAGAGAATGCAATGTTTTACTTAGAGAAAGATAGTGTGATTCTAAGATATGTTAGAGATAACCACGAATATGAAGTATTCTTATGTAAACAATAAGGGCTTTATCAGTGTATATTTTCTCGTTATCTTTCTATATGTGATAACACTTGTGACAGTAATTAGCGTCAATTTGGATAACCAAGCAAAAACACTAGAAAACTTAGAAATAATCTATTCCTATCAACTAGAAGAACTTTCAGCAATTGCTAGATTAAAAAAAGAATTATGTACTGAAATACATTTAGAAGAAAAATATCAAATCAAGGATCAATATATCTATATCCAACTAACGAATGAGACCCTTATTGTGGAATATGATGCGGATAAAAAAATTGTGTTAGATTATGAGGTCAACCGATAAAGTAACGATTTTTAAGATTCTTCATAATTAAGAGTGTTATAAGATAGGCTTTTTGTTTATAATGAAACTACTGGAGGCGAGTTTCATGGAGAAAGTAAGATTTATTGGCAGTAAAAGAAGAATAAATACTCCTATTAGCTATCGTCAGCGTGTTGTGCAGTATCGTCATAGACCGTTTCAACAACATGCAATTTATAAAAGTGAGAAATTATCTAAGCCAGAATCAGTTGTTAATCAATTGATTCCTCAGAAGTTTGTTGAAGATATCAAATTTGATGAGAATTTTAATAAAGCAAAAAATGCACTTGGCGATGTAGGTGGAAAGATGAAATCTTTCTTATCAGATGCTGGTAATAAGGCAAAAGAATCTTCTCAGCATGCATGGCAACTATTACAAGAAAAATATGCATCGCTGAAAGATGATTTTCAAAAGAGTAAAGAAGAACGCTTAGATAAACAAAAGAAGGCACTCCAAACTCCGAAAACAAAAGCAGCAGATAGCAAAGAAACGACTGTAGAAGAAAAGTCTAAGCCTGTTAAGATGACGCGAAAAGAAAGATTGATTGCGGATGCAGATAGAGATATTAGTACTGCAAAGACAGACTTCTTAACAAGACTGTTATTCCCAGCATATGCGATTGATCGTCTTGCGAAAAACCATGATGACTTTATGATGTTCATAGGTGTTGCGATTCGTAATTCAATTCATTGGATTGCATTTGCGTATTTCTTATCTGCAATGCTTGCTGGTTATATTAATCTTTCGCCATTTGGGTTTACTAGAATGAACTTTAGTGACACGTTTATCATGTCGTTAAAACTAGCATTTTTATTCATTTTATTTGAAGGAATCTATTTGGTGATCAGTGGGTATATCGCAAATATCAAGGTATCTTATAACTATCGTCATCAACTTGCGTCATTAACTTCTATCGCAAGTTTACTTCCAACAGTGATTTATATTCTGGCGATTCTATTGTTATCTAAGTCTATGTTAGTAGGATTCCTGCTAGGAACTCTGGGTATGGTGGCTGGTGTATATCTGCGTATTCAGGCATATATAAAGTCCGCACCATTTGCGACAAGTGCGCAGATGATTGTCCTGATGTTTGTGGTTGCAGGATTTATTTGTACAGCATATTTCTATATTCCACTGACAATGCAAAGTACAGTGGAAATGCTAAAAACATTATTAAATATCTAAGGAGGAGAAATCCTTCTTTCTTTTTACTGGTAAGTGTAAGTAAACTGGTATATACTAAAGAAGATAAAACTCAGGGCAGGGTGCAATTCCCGACCGGCGGTATACCCCGCGAACCGAAAGGTTGAATCGGTGCAATTCCGATGGCGACAGTACAGTCTGGATGGAAGAGTAGGAAGTTTTTCATCATCAATTTTTACCCGAGGTGTTATCTTAGATAGCCTCTTTTATTTTGAGGCAAGGAGATGAAACCATGTCAGGAAGTAAGAAAGTTTTAACAACAAAATTTATTGCGAATGTAGCGGTCCTCAGTGCAGTAGCGTTTGTGCTGATGCTGTTTGATTTTCCGTTACTATTTATCGCGCCTAACTTTTACAAGTTAGATTTTAGTGAAGTCAGTGTATTGATTGGTGGATTTGCGTTTGGACCATGGGCAGCAATTCTGATTGAAGCAATCAAAATCATCTTGAAATTATTATTTAAGCCTACACAGACGATGTTTGTAGGTGAACTTGCAAACTTCATTATCGGTGTTGCATTCACTGTGCCAGCTGCGATTGTTTACCGTAAGCATAAGTCTAAGAGAAATGCTTTAATTGGTATGGTAGTGGGTACACTTGTAATGGCTGCTGTTGGTATTCTAGCGAATTATTTTGTGCTATTACCGTTCTATTCAACACTATATGGAATGCCTATTGATGCGTTTGTTAAGATGGGTGCAGCAATTTTCCCATTTATTAAGAGTGTATGGGGATTGCTCTTTGTTTGTGTATTACCATTTAACTTAATCAAGGGCTTTGTTGTAAGTGTCATCACTAGACTACTGTACAAGCGTATCTCAGGTTTTTTACATTAATTTGAAAATTCAGTGAAAAGGCGTAATAACACGCCTTTTTTCGTGTGTAAATGATAAAAATGTCCAAGCGAGTAAGTGAAATAAATACGGATATGGTATAATATTTCTGTTTATTGGGAGATGTACATATGGCTGAATTATCACGTATTAAGAAATATAAAGATTTGCGCGAGAAAATTGCGCAAGATTTAGATAGTAACGACGTAACAACAACCAAGGAATTATCTCGTTTTCAAAAGAGATTGAATCAGATTGATGCGAATAATTTCCATAGAAGTGGAGATTATACAGAGAGTGCTAACGAAGGTGTTCACCGCCGTGTAAGTGCTCCAATCAAAGATGTAGAACCTGCTAAACCAGTGATTTCTGAACCAGTCACTTCTTTTGAACATGAAGAACCAGCACCAACATTGGCAAACTTTGAGGCTGGTGCTTTTACGACTGTAAATGACTTAGCGGGATATGACAATGACTATCTAGATCAGTATATTCGTGAAGTTAAACAATATAATATCGAACAGGGAAACTCTTCTTTAGAAAATACATCCATGGATATCTTACGTAAGATAAAGGGTGATTCTATTGCGAATAAGAAGATTCAAGAAGCGCGTAAAGCACCTGTCAAAAAGCCATATTCTAATAGTACAGGTACAACTGACATTCCATTTATGTCATCAAACAAACAACGTACATCTCAACCTGCAAAACCTGTAACTCCATCAAAGCAGGATAATCTGTTTGATGTACCTTATACAGGTGATAACAACCATATTAATGATCCGATGAGTCTTACAAAAGAAGACATCATGGCGGAAGTAAAGAATCTAATGAACGAGAAGAGATCTAATCCAGAAAATTCTCTTCCAGAGATTCCTGCTTTTACACCACGTGTTAGTCATATGGATTCTAGAGACTATATGAGTCAGAATACAACTAGTTTCCCACCACTTGAAAATACTGCGCAGTTTAGTGATGCATTTGGTGATTTAATGAATCCACAAGAACCACGTAGAGAAGCACAAACAAGTCAGACAACTAATGATGATGCGTTTGCGATGTTTCCAAGAAAGACGGAGAATTATGAAAGTACAAATCAACGCCTATTGAATGAAACAACACAGATGCGTGTTCAATTGGATAACTATGAAGCAAATCTAACAGATGTGAATGAGAAGATGCAGTATACAAACCATGTGTTAAATATTGTGGTTGTTGTGCTGATTCTATTGCTTGTAATCTTATTATTACTAGCAGTTTATGGCATTGTAATGAATAGTGGTAGGGCATAAGATGAAGATAAATATTGCGATTGATGGACCTGGTGCAGCGGGAAAAAGTACCATTGCTAAGTGTCTGGCAAAAAAATTGAATTATGTACATTTAGATACAGGTGCGATGTATCGTAGTACAGCATATAAGGCTTTACAAAATCATATTTGTTTGGAAGATGAAGAGGCTGTATGTAAAATGTTAGAACATACGAAGATTCAGTTATTGACGGATGGTTCTATCTTATTGGATGGAGAAGATGTATCTGATAAAATTCGTACGAATGAGATAAGCCTAGCAGCAAGTCTTGTATCTAAGCTAGCAAATGTACGTCGTATGCTTGTTGCACGCCAACAAGAAATGGCAAAAGAGAAGGGCTTTATTATGGATGGCCGTGATATTGGAACTGTAGTTTTAAAAGATGCGGAAGTGAAGATTTATATGACAGCTACGCCAATGGCCCGTGCAAAGCGTAGATATGATCAGAATATCGCTAAGAATATTCCGACTGGAAGTATTGAAGAAATAGCGAAGGAAATCGCAGAACGCGATTTACAAGATATGACACGTGCTAATTCGCCACTCAAAAAAGCAGATGATGCGGTTGAAATTGACACAAGTGATATGTCAATCGAAGAAGTAACAGAACGTATCTATGATCTTGCTAAGCCTTTTATTGAAAAGGAGGTTTTGTAATGCATAGTGGAGTAATCGCAATTGTTGGTCGTCCGAATGTTGGAAAATCAACAATTTTTAATCGTATTGCGGGTTCTCGTGTATCTATTGTGGAAGATTTTCCTGGTGTAACACGTGACCGTATTTATACGACTGGTGAATGGACTGGAAAGAAGTTCCAGCTGATTGATACAGGTGGTATCCAATTAGCAGATCAACCTTATCAAGAAGAAATCCGTGCCCAGGTACAGATTGCAATGAATGAAGCTGATGTTATTCTCTTTGTTGTAAATGGCAAGATGGGTATGACGGATGATGATTCCTATATTGCAGGGATTTTGCAGAAACAGACAAAACCGGTTGTTCTTGCGGTAAATATGATTGATGATTCAACTCGTATGATGAATATCTATGAGTTCTATAACCTTGGTTTAGGTGATCCAATCGCTGTATCTGGTGTACATGGTATTGGTATTGGCGATGTTTTGGATGAATGCTTACGCTTGATGCCTGAAGAGGACAAAGATGATAAGCATACAGGTATTCACATTGCTGTTATTGGAGAACCAAACGTTGGTAAATCATCACTTGTAAATGCAATTCTTAAAGAGAAACGTTCCATTGTTTCTAACGTACAAGGAACAACGCGTGATGCGGTTGATACACCATTTGTTTATGAAGGAAAACCATATGTTATCGTTGATACAGCAGGTATTCGTAAGCGTGGTAAAGTATATGAATCTGTTGAAAAGTATTCTGTACTAAGAGCAATGACAGCGATTGAACGTTGTGATCTAGCTTTATTTGTCATTGATGGTGAAGCAGGTATCCGTGAACAAGATAAACACGTTGCAGGATATGCTTGTGAAGCTGGTAAGCCAATTGTCATCGTTGTCAATAAGTGGGATGCAGTTGAGAAGGATGATAAGACAATGAATGCGTTCATTGAACGTATTCGTATTGAATTTGCTTATCTTAGTTATGCGCCTATTGTATTCGTAAGTGCTTTAACACATCAACGAGTAGATACAATTATTCCGGTTGTTGATCAAGTATATGAAAATTCTTGCCGTCGTATCGCTACAAATATCCTTAATGAAGTGATTACGGATACACAGATTACAACTCCAGCCCCAGCTCGTAATGGAAAACGTTTCCGTGTATATTACGGTACACAGGTATCAATTCAACCACCTACATTTGTACTTTCCTGTAATGATCCAAGACTCATGCACTTTACGTATGAACGATTCTTAGAGAATTCATTACGTCAAGCATTTGATTTTAGTGGTACACCAATTCGTATTGTTGTTAGAAAGAAGGTATCCGAATGAAAATATGTGTATTAGGAACAGGTAGCTGGGGTACAGCTTTGGCACAGGTTTTAGCCGATAATCAACAGGAAGTTATGATGTGGGGAATTGATCCACGTGAAGTTGAAGATATTGAAGTCAATCATCATAATACAAAGTTTTTTGATACAGAAATTAACCATGATATTCATGCAAGTACAGATTTATCTGTTGTTTCAGATGCGGATGTAGTATTAGCGGCAGTTCCAACAATGGCACTTGAAGAAGTACTGACAAAAGCTAGTCAACATCTAACAAAACCAGCAATCATAATCAATGTAGCAAAAGGATTTCATCCTGTTACACATGAACGCTTGAGTGTTGTGATTTCTAAGATTGTCCCACAAGAAAAGTGTAAGGCTATCGTATCATTGATTGGCCCATCCCATGCTGAAGAAGTTATTCTACGTTTGATGACTTCTGTTAATGCGGTAAGCGATAATGAAGAAGCAGCTAAGACGGTACAGCACTTATTTTCCAACCAATATTTCCGTGTATACCGTAATGCGGATGTGATTGGTGCAGAAATTGGTGTTGCGATTAAGAATGTCATGGCGATTGCTAGTGGTATCTTAGAAGGTAGTGGACAGGGTGATAATGCAAGAGCTGGTCTTATGACACGTGGTCTTGCGGAAATGACTCGTTATGGTGTTGCCTTAGGTGGTAAACAAGAAACATATCTTGGACTTGATGGAGTAGGCGACTTGATTGTTACATGTACATCACGTCATTCCCGTAACTTTATGGCTGGATATCAGATTGGTCTAGATAAAGGCGCGAAGAAGTTCTGGGAAGAAAACAAAAAGACTGTAGAAGGTGTATTTGCATGTAAAGTTGTTTATGAAGAGGCGAAGAAACGTAACATTTCAATGCCTATCACAAATGAAGTATATGCAGTACTTTATGAAGGAAAAGCACCATTAGATGCAATGAAAGATCTAATGGCAAGAGATTTAAAGGCAGAATAGTATATTGGACATCTATATAGATGTCCTTATTTATTATCAAAAATCAAACAAAATGAAAAAAATACAACGTTTTATTCTGTTATCTTTTCTTATTTGAGAGTGATTAATATAAGTCGTAAAATTGTGATATTTCTGATTTATATTTATAATTATGATGGAACTTGTGGGGGTATATGATTAGGAGGTCATGTTTAATGCTTAACTTTAAAAAGATACTTATGAGTATTTTGGGCTTGTTGATGATTACTACTTTAGTTGGATGTAATCCTTTTGATAGTAAGAATGCAAATAAGCAAGCAGCAGATGAAGAAAAGATTGATAAGGTTCTTCAAGGCTTTGAAAGAATGAAGACAGGTGAAATACATATCGTTAATACAGAAGACGGTAAACATTCTACTCCATTGCCAGGTGAACCAGCTTCGTATCACAATGAAAAAGAATTTACGGGTACATTTTACCTAAGACAAGATCTTATTTTAGGTAAATTTAAGAATGAAGCTGGTGTTGTTTATGATTATTATTATGAAGATGGTGAGTTATATTACAAATTAGAAACTCAATCGCAATGGAAACGCAAGAAATACGATACAGATAAACAAGAAAGGCCAGTTGGAATCCAGCGTGATGCGATTTCATATTTCAGAACAATAAAAGATCAATTTACAATTACAGAAGATAAAGAAACTATCACAATACATTATCAAAATTCTGATATAGATTTCTTGAGTCAAAATTCAGATTTATTTGCTACATCAGCAAATAATCGCTTTCATTTTTTTCCTGATGATAAAAGTGCAGAATTAAACATTGACTTAACAGTATCGAAAAAAGACTATACACCATTATCAGTTACGTTTACATGTTCTAGACGTTCGTATTCATCTTCAAAGGAGAAAATGGTTAGTCAAGTGACATATTCTAATATTAACTCTGGAATTCATGTAGAAGCTCCTAGTGGAGTTGAAAATGCAATTTCGGATGAGGGGGAACTAAAATGAAACATATAAGAACTATCTTTCTGACATTCCTTACGGTTGTTTTAGCAGTTACTGTTTCTGCTTGTCGAAAACCAGAGGACTCTGCAGCAGAAACATCTACAGAACATGCGGCTGAAGATGTTATGAATTTTGCAACAATTCTTCATGATGCAAAAAGTTTAAAATATGAGAGTTCTTATTATACTAAGAACCTGCAAAAATATAGACAAACAAGACAGTATGGTTTTACAATGTTTGGTAGACAAGGGGAAATTATATTTGAGCCACAAACATATTATGAGCAATTCTATCGTCACTTTGCTGATTATGATGAAAGTAAAGGTTATAAGGATAGCATTGATGAAAGCCTTCTTAGGGTTACGGAACCGGCCTATTATCGATATAGACTGTTTTACTATTCTCCTAGCAAAGGGGTTAGCTACGCCAGTTATATTAATGATAGAAGGGATTTGGGATGGCAAAATATAAACAGCTGGAAAAAGTCTTTGGAAGGTATTTATGAAGAGAAAGATCCGGAGGTGGGCCATAGTGATGAATTCTATAAGTTATGTGAAACATTTGCGGATCAGTTTACGAGAGCAGAAGATGAACAATTTGTATTTCTAGACTTTAAAGGAGATGCAACAGATAACTATGATGTTGTCTCTGCATTTAGATCAACGTTCTTAGATAGTGGACTTTTTGAATCTGAAAAAGATAGTATAACATCTATCGATTTACAAATTCATCTTGTACTTGAAAAGATGGAAAATGGAGAGTTTAAACTTGTTCCTAGTGAAGTAAATATTTCAATTGACACACAATATGACAACAAGAAAACAAAAACAAAGATGTCTACTGAGGATAATTTCCAGCTATATATCAGTGGTATTAACCAAGTCAACGAGATTGTTACACCAGACCCTGTAAAACAGCTTATGGCAGAGGGAAAGTAGTATACAGTGGCGAATGATAGATGTATTTCTATTATTCGCTTTTTGTTTATAAAAAAAGAACCTATATCGCTATAGATTCTTATTGTTTATTTTGCATCCTTTGCGGCAGTAGCGTCTGGATCATAATAACCAGCATCTGTACAGATGGTATCTGATTTCTTACCACTACTTGTCACAAAGTAACCACAAGCTTTGACTTTTCCTTTGAAATATTCTGGTAGACCTGCATACATGTTCGTCTTACTTGTTACTGAAGTGATATAGACATCATCCTGATATAAATCTGCATAGAATTTACCGTTTGCAGATGTTTGTAGGAAACTGTTGTATGCAAGGCAAGCACCAGATTTAGAAATGTTGTTATAGTTATCTTTGAGAGATATATTACGGCTACCAGAACATGTATCTTGAGTCAGCCAATTAATATACACAATTCCATTTGAAATAGAAGCGTTAAGTCCTGCTAAATAACTGCTATTGTTACGATAAGAACTTGCGTATTGTGTTGGTGTGTAATTTAAACCGCTTGATGATACTTGCGAAGTTATTGTCTTACCGCCATAACTTGAACCATCATTTGCAACGTGTGGATATGTACCATAAAGGTAAGTTACATCTTGTACATCACTTGGTTGAGATACACCTCCAATTGTATCTGGAGAGATATAGGATTCAATGTCTAGCATGTGACGATTGATTTGCCCAGGTGTATTCAGGTCTCGCCAAGTAGGGAAGTACGTCATTTCACCATCAATTGCTTGATCAAATCCATACCATACTGCATTGGTATATTGAGATGTACTCGCAATCATCCATTTATCTTTTGCGGCACCACTTGGAATTCCGTATTGTAAACCATCATTGCCCCAGTCGGTTGTGCCAGTCTTTGCATAGACTGGATAACCACTCTGTAATATTTGCATATGGTTATAATACTTGTTTTGATTAACGTTATTTTCCATCAATTGGTCTACGAGGTAGGCACTACCGGAAGAAAGTGCACGAATATTCTGATTCTGCGGTTCATATACATTACCGTCATCAGTTTGTATACGACGGATAGTATGTGGTTCGTTATAAACACCTAGATTCACTAACATTGCATGTGCAGCTGCCATCTCAGCTACAGAAGCAGTAAAGTCGTTGCCACCGATTGCGTAGGATAGGTGATAATTACCATATTTTACTTGCGAGAAGCCTATCTTCTTAAGGTAATCGACAACTGCGTCAGAACCAATCTTGGCTGTAACTTTCTCTAACGTTTGGATTGCAGGGGTATTTAAGGAGTTTGCCATTGCATCTTTTAATGTAACATCACCCTCATATTTTCCGTTATAGTTTACAAGAACACGTTGTTCTGCTGGATAGGTAATTGGTCTATCAATCAAGACTTCATCTAATGAAAAACCTAAATATTCAAATGCAAGAGCGTATTCTAATACAGGTTTAATACTAGAACCTGGTTGTTTGTATTGTTGTAGAGCACGGTTTAATAGTCGTGATCCACCATCACCACCATAGTTTCTACCTCCACCAACACCAACGATTTCGCCGTTCTTGTTATTTAAAGTAATCATCGCTAACTGAACAAGGTCACTTTCAAAGTTAACAACTTCACCATTTTGAATGGCTTCGATTTCCGTTTGAATCGTTGGATCTAATGCGGTATAGATAGACATACCGGTTGATAATGGGTCAAGTCCTGTCATACGTTGTACTTCATCTAGCACAACATCTAAATAAGATGCGAAACGGGTGTTGCCTGTATTGAAATTAGATTTACCAACAAGCGTATCTTCGACTTTGATTGATTTGGCTAATGCGCATTCTTCACTTGTAATATAGCCATGGTATTGCATTAAATCTAATACGTTATTACGACGCTGTGTTGCGTAGTCTAGATAGTTATATGGGTTATAGGTATTTGGTAAATTGATAATACCAGCAAGTAATGCAGATTCCGCAAGTGTAAGTTGGTTTGCATTTTTGCCATAGTAGTATTGAGCTGCTTTTTGTACACCACGGATACGATCACCAAAGTTTAATTTATTTACATATAACTCAAAGATTTCTCGCTTGCTGAGTTGCTTTTCTAATTGCATACTCAGAACAATCTGCTGTGCTTTGTAGGAAAGGGTAGCAGAGCGCTCTGTACTGTTGTCGCCATCTTCGATGGAGAAGTAAGTATTCTTAACTAACTGCATCGTAAATGTAGAACCACCTTGTGTATTATGATGTAAAACAGTTTCTAGTATAGACTTCGTAAAACGTGGTATATCAAATCCATTGTGTTCAAAGAAACGTGAATCCTCAACAGATAAGAATGCATCAATTAAGGATTCCGGCATTTGTTCGTAAGGAATATTTTCACGATAGTAGGTACCGATTTCCGTTAGTAGTGTACCGTTACCATCATAGATTTTTGAGGATTCTGTACTAATTAAATCATCTACGTTTAACGTTGGCATTCCTTTTAACAGTTTATTAGCATAACGTACGGCATAGATGCCACCAACGACATAAATACTGACTACCAAAACCATAAATACAGTCAAAATCTTCTGCCAACGTAATTTACGTATGTATTGTTTTCGTAATTTTTCGCGCTGCTTTTCATCTGGCTGTTCTACTTTTTCCGGATGATCAAAGTCAGGCAAAAATGACTTTTTCTTTTGTGCCATAGAACCTCCATTTCTTAGCAGGTTTTAAAATATTGAATTGCAATACAACCAATACCAGTATGTACCGCAATTGCATTAGGTAATTCAATGACCTGAATCTTTGCGCTAGGGAAGCGCTCTGACATTGTATGGTATAGATTCATTGCCTCAGAAATATTTGCGACATGTGCAATTGTGATGAGTGTATTCTCATCTGGGTTATCTTTTGCAACTTCATCTACTGCTGTGCTAAGCGCTTTGCGGAAAGTTCGAACTTTTGTTAGAGTATCAACTTTACCTGCAGTTTTTTTGTTAATCTGTAAAACTGGGATAATCTTTAAAAGTTGTCCTAGTTTTGCCGCAAGAGGTGTCATACGACCTCCGCGAATAAACTGTTCCAAAGTCTCTGGGACAAGTAATGTATTTGTTGAGTTGATAATATTTTCAACTAAGATTTGAATTTCGAGATGAGACTTTCCTTCGTCATACCACTTCTTAATATTTGTAATCAGATAATCTTGTACAACTGCCGTAACATATGTATCAATACAAATAATCTTAATATCTAAACTATTCGCAATTGCGGTCATTGTGCTGATTGTGCCAGAAAGTCCATTACAAATAGGTACGGCGATGATTAATTCAACACCTTGTGCCTTGAGACTCTCAAAACATTCTTCAATAATACCTGCAGATGGTTGGGAAGTTGTCAGAACTTTTCCTTCCTTCATCAAGCGAATACAGTCATTTCGATTCAATGTTTCCATGTCTTGATATGTTGTATCATCTACGCTGATTTGCAATGGAAGACTAATGATTCCTTGTTCTGCGTATTCGTGAATAGATTTTCCAGTACCACTATCTGTAACAAATGCAACTTTCATACTGATTGACCTCACTTTTAAAAATGTATCATTTAATATTATATCGCAGTTTCGTCTCTTTTTTTAATTTTAATGACAACATTAACTTTTCCCTTAAGTTATTTCTTATTAGTATCGCCATAAGGTATAATAGTTATATGACTACACATCTATTTGTACGTAGCTGCTACACATTACTGGATAGCACAATTCGCATTCCAGAGCTTGTTTCAACAGCGAAAAAATATGGATATAAAAGTGTCGCTTTGACCGACCATCATGTGATGCATGGCGTTGCGCGTTTTCTGCATGAATGCAAGAAAGAGGGAATCCACCCGATAATTGGATTAGAAGTTGATGTTTTCTATCACGAACAGAAAGTTCCGTTTTTATTGCTTGCAAAAAATAATAAAGGCTATACAAACTTGATGAAGCTATCCTCTATATTATGCGATGGGAGAGAGTATGCCACATATGAAGAACTGCTTCAATACTGTGAACATAATTTCCTCATTGTCTATGGTGAAGGTGGATATTTTGACGCAGAACTCATCAGTGAAGATCGTACTGGAATCACACAGAAATTAGCACAGATGAAATCGGAATTACCTTCTTTTGACATTGCAATTTCATACGAAGAAACATCTTTATGGCGTTCTAAGAATGCTTTGTTAAAAGCGTTAGCAAATGCACAAGGAATTCATACAGTTGCTGTAAATAAAATCTATTATCTTGGCCAAAAAGATTATGAAACATTAAAGGTACTTTCAGCCATCAAGCAGGGTACAACCTTGAAAGATAAGAATGTAACTCCAATTACAGGAAGATATTTTTTATCAATTCCTGAAATGGAAAAAATCTATGATGCGGATGACTTACAAAGAGCCGATGAAATCGCTAGTGAATGTCATTGTGATGGAAATTTAGAAAAGACAGGTATACCTTTATTCCCGTTAAAAGATGGTATTACTGCAGAACAATACTTACCGCAATTATGTCTTGCGGGATTGAAAAAACGTTTGAATGGTGATCTAAAACCAGTGTATGTCGAACGTTTAAAGCATGAATTGCAGGTCATTCATCAGATGGGCTTTGAAGACTATTTCCTTATTGTCTATGACTTTATTCGTTATGGAAGACAAAAGGGAATTTATATTGGACCTGGAAGAGGTAGCGCTGCTGGTTCTTTGGTTGCGTATTGTTTGGGGATAACAATGGTAGACCCTTTACAATATAATCTATTATTTGAACGGTTTTTAAACGCAGAACGTGTATCGATGCCAGATATCGATACAGATATTCCGGATATTCATCGCCAAGAAATTATTGATTATGTATATCAAAAGTATGGTGAACAACATATTGCCAACATCATTACATTTGATACTTTAGCAGCACGCGCTGTCTTACGTGATGTTGGTAAAGCGATGGATATTTCGAAGCGTGAGATTGATATGATTGTTGGTTTGATTCCACAGACACCAAAGATTACGCTTGAGAAAGCGTATGAACAAAAAGAAAAATTACGTGTATTACTCAATGCAAGTCCTCAATTAATGAACTATTTTAATATGGCAAAGCAGATAGAAGGACTTCCAAAAAATAAGAGTATTCATGCGGCTGGTATTGTCATGTCAGGAAAGCCGATTGAAGAAATCATTCCAACAATACAAATGTCGGAAGGTATGAAAACAACGCAGTTTGTTGGAAATTACTTAGAGGAAAGAGGTCTTATTAAGATGGATTTCCTTGGGCTTAAGAATCTGACAACGATTGATGAAATTGTACAGATGATTCATAAGAATAATCCAGATTTTCATATTTTATCGATTCCGTTAAATGACGCAAGAACATATCGTTTATTTGCACAAGCAGATACAATTGGAGTTTTCCAGTTTGAATCGGATGGTATGCGTAATTTATTACGGAAGATGAAACCAAATTGTTTTGAGGATATTATTGCGGCTTTAGCGCTTTTTAGACCTGGTCCAAAAGATCAAATCAATGTTTATTTGGAAGGTAGAAAGAATCCATCGTCGGTTGTATATCCATCGAAGGAATTAGAACCGATTCTAAAGGAAACCTATGGTGTTACAATCTATCAGGAACAAGTTATGTTGATGGCGCAGATTGCGGCGAAGTTTTCACTCGTTAAAGCGGATATTCTTCGTAAGGCTATTTCAAAAAAGAACGAGGAAGAATTAGCTGGATTAAGACAAGAATATGTTCGTGGATGTAAAGAGAATGGTTATAGTGATCAAATGGCGAGTGATCTCTTTGATTTAGCAGAAAAGTTTGCTGGGTATGGATTTAATAAATCACATGCGGTTGCGTATGGATTAGTTGCGTATCAATTGGCGTATCTAAAGGCAAACTATCCATTAGAGTTTTATACATCAATTCTAAATAGTGTGATTGGGGATAGTACTAAGAGTGCAATCTATATTACAGAATGTAGAAGAAAGCATATCTCTATTGAAGCGCCTGATGTAAATCGTTCTACAGATATTTATTATCACAATGGAAAGTCGATTATTTTACCGCTCTCTATTATCAAAGATGTTGGAACATTAGCGGCTAGAACAATCCTTGATGAACGTAACAAGAGCGGAAATTTTAGTGATTACTTTGACTTTGTCGCAAGAGTTGTGTTACGCAAAATCAATCGAACCCAACTAGAACGTTTGATATCAGCAGGTGCACTTGATGATTTTGATTTAGGTAGAACTACAATGTTGAATACCTTAGATGATGCTATTAAGTATGCAAAGTTGATACAAGTACCTTTTGGCACACAATTATCTATCGATCCACAACTTGTTTCCAAACCGGTTGTGATTCGTATGAAAGATAGCCAAGAAGAACTCAGTGAAAATGAAAAGGCTGCACTAGGATTTAATCTAGGTGAACAACCAATCGTTCATTTAAGACAAAAACTAGGAATTACATATCCTCCACTAGCGGAATTAAATAGTAATCGAGGTTTGTACCGTGGATTTGCGTATATTCAAAGTGCAAGACAAATTCGTACTCGTAAAGGGGACTTAATGTGCTTCCTAAAACTAACTGATGAAACTGGTGAAAGTGATATGGCAGTCATGCCAAATCTCTATGCGCAATATAGTCAGTATCTAGTGAAGGGTGTATATATACAGTTTTATGCTAAAATTCAAGATGAAGCTTCCTTTTTAGCAAATCAAATAGAAATAGTAAGGCAGAAATAGTATGGCAAAAATTTTAATTGTAGATGATGAAGCAAATATCCGTGAAGTTGTACGTGAGTATTGTGAAATCAATGGTTTTGAAACAGAAGAAGCAGAGAATGGTCTGGTGGCAATCGAGAAAGTAAAGAATACACATTTTGATTGTGTAATCTTAGATGTGATGATGCCGGTGTTAGATGGTTTTTCTACTTGTAAACAAATTAAGAATATTGACCAAGTTCCTGTAATTATGTTAAGCGCAAGACAAGAGGAATATGATAAGTTATTTGGTTTTGAATTAGGTGTAGATGATTATGTCACAAAACCTTTCTCACCTAAGGAATTGATTGCGCGCATTAAGGTTGTTTTAGAGCGTGGTAAAAAGACGCAGACAAATTCCGATGTGATGAACTTTAAGGGATTACAGATTGATGTGCTTGGTAGAGTTGTAACCGTTGATGGGGAAAAGGCTCCATTAACACCAAAAGAAATTGATTTACTTCTTTATCTAGCAACACATCCAAATGTTGCGCTCTCACGTGAAACTTTATTAGTAGAAGTATGGAATTATGATTATTTTGGCGATGATCGCACGGTTGATACACATATCAAGATGCTAAGACATAACTTAGGTCCTTACCGTGATTTCATCACAACAGTTCGTGGAATGGGGTATAAGTTTGAAGCTTGATACACATGGTATCCGCTTTCGTTTGTGGCTAGCGTTCTTTACGATGGCCGTTGGCATTACGTTATTTATCGCTTTATTACAAACTGGCTTAATTCGTCCATATTATCGTAATTCTAAGATTGCGGCAGTACGTACCGTCGCTGATCACATCCAACAAACATTAATTAAAAATAATGCAAGTGGAAATGGAGTGGAGTCTGCGATTCGTGAAGCGGTCAATAATAACGTTTGTATCGCTATCTATAATGACAGTGGGACAAAAATTTACAGTGCAGATAGTTTAGGCGCAGGTTGCGCTTTACAAGATCCTAAGTCCGAAGAGATTCAGGGTCTTTTGGACCTTTCAACGATTGACAGTAAATTACAGAATGGCGAACTCAGTATGAATATGACAAATGAGCGTACTGGACAGGAGATGATTATCTATGCACGTCATATCCGTGAAAACCTTGGTAATTATTATCTGTTTGTTAATACTGCACTTGAGCCTATTGATAGCGTTGTAACGTTTTTTACACGACAATATGCACTCTATACGATGATTGTGATTGTCGTGGCTTCCATTGTAGCTTTGATGATTTCGGGTTTGGTAACCGATCCTATCATTCGTATGAAACAAGAAGCTGTGAAACTATCACAAGCGGACTATAGTGCGCATTTTGATGGTGGGTCCTTAACAGAACTACAACAACTTGCCAATAGTTTGAATACAGCAAATCGCCAACTATCTAAAATTGATGAGTTAAGAAGAGATCTTTTGGCAAATGTATCACATGATATTCGTACGCCTATGACGGACATTCGTGCATACGCAGAAATGATTCGAGATATCTCTGGTAATGACCCGGTTAAACGTGATAAACATTTAGGAGTCATTATTAAAGAGACGGATTATATGACTAGACTTATCAATGATATGAGCGAGCTTGCTAAGATGCAATCAGGCAATTATGTTCTCAATCGTACAAATATGGATTTGGCGAATAAAATCCGTGAAATTATCGAGTTAAATCAAAAGTCTATTACCCAAGGTGGACAGATTGTGGAGCTAAAGATTCCAGGAACACTTTATATCTATGCGGATGAAGTGAAGATAGGACAGGTTATTACAAACTTCTTAACCAATGCATTAAAGCATACTGCTGCAGGACAGCACATCACGATACAAGCTTATCGTAAGCCTGATGAAGAAACGATGCATTTTGAGATACGTGATGATGGCGAAGGAATCCCTGAAAGTGAACTACCATACGTATGGGATCGTTATCATAAAACATCGCGTTCTTTCTCACGGAATCAGTTAAATACAGGTTTAGGTCTAGCGATTGTCAAAGCAATCTTAGATGCACATGATGCACAGTATGGTGTTACGAGTATTGTTGGAAAGGGTTCAACATTCTGGTTTGAACTAAGGGAAACACATGAAGCTTGATTATTTAGGCGGAACAGAATTTCTTATCAATCAAGGGGTTGAGTTCTACCGTATGAACTCTGATACAGAGTTACTTGGTCGATTTCTGCGTATCAAACACCAACATCGCTTTCTTGAGATTGGTTGTAATACAGGTGCTATCTTACTGTATGCATCATTACGAAAACCGAAAGAACTGGTAGGGGTAGATTTATTTTCGGAAGTATTTGAACTAACAAGACAAAATTTAGAACGTTATAAAGTAAATGCTCAATTACATGCATGCAAGATTCAAGATTATAAAGATCAGCCCTTTGATGTCATTGCATGTAATCCACCATACTTTTCTACAACCAATCAAAACTTGATGAATGTAAATCAGTATAAAAGAGCAGGTCGGCATGAAGAAAATTTACCACTTAGCGAACTATTTACGGCGGTGAAACATTTGTTAAAGTCGAATGGTTCATTCTATCTTGTACATCGTGCAAGTAGATATAATGAGTTATATCAATATGCTAGTAGAGTGGGTATGTTACCGGTAAAAGTGACGTTTGCCTATGATCATCTTGGTGGAGCTGCGAAAACTGTGCTAATTGAATTTCAGTTTGCAACAACACATGAATGCATGGTTGGTGCACCAGTCTATTTGGATGATCGTAGTACATTTCCGACAATTGAATAAAACATGATAAAATCCACCAATTGGTGGATTTTTTATTTATGATAATTATGGTGCTACGGTTGGAACAGGTGTTGGTGTAGCGTTAGGATCAGACTCTGGTGTAGGGGTTAAAGTTGGCGTAGCCTCTGGTGTTGGAGTTGGTTCTATTGTTGGCTCTGGTGTAGATTCTGGAGTGGTTTCAGGTGTTGGGGTTGGTGTTGCCTGTGGGTTATCATTGAATATTCCTGGCGTTGTATTTGTTTCTGTTGCGGGTGCTGTTGATTTTAGGGTGTAGCATACAACTTCAGCTGGACTTAAGAAACGCATATCAACACCGATTGTACCGACTCCATTTGTGATATCGAGCATAAATGAATTTTGAATTAAGTGTTTTCCACGCAGATAATTGACTGCCTTTTCAGGTGCATAGTAGGCTCCTAAGAGGTAATATGCTTGACCACCTAAAGAATGACCTGCTAAGAAGTAATCTGTTGTATCAAGAGGTACTAGTGATGCAGTGTCTGGGGTATGGCAAACGGTAATGACATAGTTATCACTACTTACATTTGCATAAGCTGTATTTATATCTGGAGTACTGTTTAATTCATTTTCAAGTCCGACTAATGTAATAAAACCTGATGAACCATTATGTATCGATACAGAACTGTTGGAAATCACTTCAAAGTTTGCAGTTTGTAAGATGGATAATACATGTGATTTGATATCTGCAGTTGCACAGTCTTGATCACCTAATACCGCAAACTTACCAAGTGGAGCTTTGATGGAAGATAGTGCTGTTGCAACTTCACCATCAGAGTCTGCTGTGATTGTTGCGTTAGGTGCGTAGATATCTCCTCCAAATACTACCGCATCAGGAGCAATGCGATTGATGGTATCCACTAATTTTTGCAAACGACTTTGATTCATGTGATTGCCATAGTAGATATCAGATACATATAAGATTTTAGTGTTACTAAGATCTTGTGGAATCTTATCCGATGTAAGTGTCTGGTAACGCACTGTAAACTTACTTGGTGAAAGTAAGAATGCATCAACCAATAGATATAGAATTAAACCGAATATAATACCCAAAATCAGTAATATCTTTTGTATTTGTTTCATGTGTTTTCCTCGCGTGTATTATCATACCACATCTATGTGATACAATAAGCACACGAGGGAAGAAAATGTTAACAAGTAAAGGCTATATCATACAATTAGAAACATTGATGCAACAAAAACAAGCCATGCCAGGTGCTAAGGAACTCATTCAGGCATTCCAAATGGAGAATATCAGTTATTTGATTTTGACAGAACGTTCTTCTGTAACGGTTGATGATATCTTAAATCAGTTAGAATCTTGTGGAATTCATGGTGTTAAAAAAGAGAATATCTATACTTCCACAATGGCTGCAGTAGAGTATATCGTCACTCATGATAAAAAGGCAATCGATGTGGATTACATCGGTGGTAAAGGGATTCGTCAAGTATTAAGCGATACAGGCTTTCATATTACACATCATCATCCACAATATTTCTTTGTGGGAATGGATAGTAGTTTATCTTACGATGAATATCAGGATGTTTTTACACAGTTAAGAAAAGGTAGCCAACTTGTGTCAGTTGATCATCGTCGTATTCAAATGGTAGATCAAGTTGAAAAGATTGGTAATGGTACGATTGTGCGTATGCTAGAGTATGCGGCTGGTGTAAAAGCGATGAACTTTGGTTGCGGTACAAAGATTCTATTGAAGTCTGCAAGTACGCATCTACCATATTCCTTAAGTGAAACAATCATGATAGGAAATCGCTTTAAGAAAGATATTGTACCTGCATTACAGTTAGGAATGCTTACATTCTATGTAGCTGGTAGTGAAGAGATGATGAAACAAGGTATAAATGATGAACTTCATCCAGATTACATCTTGGATGATTTAACAGGAATATTACGTTAATTTTTTGGAGGACTTCAATGAAGATTATAGTTCCTATTGAAGATGAAATGATTTATCAACATTTTGGTCATACACCAATGTTTCGTCTTTATGAGATTGAAGAGAATCGGATTATACATACACAAGATTACCTGACAAGCGGTCATGGTCATGTGATAATGTGTCAAATGGTATTTGACTTAGGAGCTACTGTAGTTATTGCAGGGGGCTATGGTATGCCTGTACAGGAAGCTTTAGCTTCGCATGGCGTTAGGATATTTGGTGGGGTAAGTGGAAATGCGGATGAGGCTGTTAGTGCTTATCTAAACGGTACACTTATATATAATGCAAATATTGCACATCATTGTGGATGTCATCATTAAGCATTGAAAAAATAGATGATGATTGTTAATATATTGGTAATGCAGTGATAAAGAATAGTAGTGAGTGATTCATTTCCAGAAAGCCGTGGGTTGATGTGACACGGTATGATGATCTACATGAACTCACCTTTTGAGCAAACGTATCTTCTGCGTTAAAGAAGATTTGAGGTGTATGATTGATTTTCAATCATAAACTAAGGTGGTACCGCGTATATAACGTCCTTAGAGTGGGACGTTTTTTATTTTGAGAAGGAGATTGATTATGGCATTTGATCACAAGAAGATTGAAGCGAAGTGGCAACAGTATTGGGATGAACATCAAACATTTAAAACAGATGGTTATGATTTTTCTAAACCTAAGTATTATGCGTTAGATATGTTCCCATATCCATCTGGTTCTGGTTTGCATGCAGGTCATCCAGAAGGATATACAGCGACGGATGTTATCTGTCGTATGAAGCGTATGCAGGGTTTTAACGTATTACATCCAATGGGGTTTGATGCCTTTGGCTTACCAGCAGAACAGTATGCGATTAAGACAGGTAATAATCCAGCTACATTTACCGAAAAGAATATTGAGACATTTAAGAAGCAGTTACGTGCTTTTGGTTTTAGTTATGATTGGGACCGTGAGATTTCTACTGCAGATCCTTCTTTCTATCACTGGACACAATGGATTTTTAAACGTCTTTTTGAAGATGGCCTAGCAAAGTGTGTTGATATGCCAGTAAACTGGTGTGAAGAGTTGGGAACAGTACTATCAAATGACGAAGTCATTGATGGTAAGAGTGAACGTGGAGGATATCCAGTTGTTCGTAAGAATATGCGTCAATGGGTAATCGATATTCCAGCATATGCTGAAAAGTTACTGGAAGGTCTGGAGTCCATTGACTGGCCAGAGTCCACAAAGGAAATTCAGCGCAACTGGATTGGTAAGTCAATCGGTGCCCAAGTAACGTTTAAGGTTGATGGTCATGATGATAGCTTTGTTGTATTTACAACTCGTTGTGATACATTGTTTGGCGCAACATACTGTGTACTCGCTCCAGAACATGTTCTCGTTGACAAAATTGTAAGTAGCGAGCAAAAGGAAGCAGTAGAAGCGTATCGTAAAGAATGTGCAACAAAATCTGATTTGGAACGTACAGAACTAAACAAAGATAAGACAGGTGTATTTACAGGTGCATATGCGATTAACCCAGTGAATGGAAAGAAGATTCCTATTTGGATTTCTGACTATGTACTAGCAAGCTATGGAACAGGCGCAATCATGGCAGTACCTGCCCATGATGAAAGAGACTACGCTTTTGCGAAGAAGTTTGGTTTGGAAATTATTCCAGTGCTAGCTGGTGGTGATGTAACGCAAGAAGCTTGGACACAAGATGGTTTACACATTAACTCAGAATGGCTTGATGGTTTAAATAAGCAGGATGCCATTGATAAGATGATCGAATGGTTAGAATCTAACAATATCGGTCAAAAGAAGATCAACTATAAGATTCGTGAATGGATTTTTGCACGTCAAAGATATTGGGGTGAGCCTATTCCTGTCGTTCATCTTGAAGATGATCGCTATGTGGCAATCAGTGATGAGGAGTTACCACTCGTACTTCCGGTATTAGATGACTATAAACCAAGTAAGGGTGGACAATCCCCACTTGCTAAAGATGAAGAATGGGTAAATGTAACAATTAATGGTATTAAGGGAGAGCGTGAAACAAGTACAATGCCAGGGTCTGCTGGTAGTAGCTGGTACTTCTTACGCTATATTGATCCAAAGAATGATAAGGCTATTGCAGATCCAGAACTACTGAAACACTGGATGCCGGTTGACCTTTATGTTGGTGGACCAGAACACGCAGTAGGACACTTGTTGTACTCTCGTATGTGGAATCGTTATCTCTATGATAAGGGTATCGTTTCAACAAAAGAACCATTCCAGAAATTGGTTCACCAAGGTATGATTTTAGGTGCAAATGGTATTAAGATGGGTAAGCGTTATCCAGAGTTTGCGATTGATCCAAATGTATTAATTGAACAATATGGTGCAGACACTGTACGTCTATACGAAATGTTTATGGGACCATTAGAAGCAAGCAAGCCATGGAGTGAACAAGGCGTAGATGGTGCGCACAAGTGGTTAGAGCGTGTTCATCGTTTAATTGTAGAGTCTGATAAACTAAGTGATACAAATGATGGTTCCTTGGATGAAGTATATCATGCGACTGTTAAGAAGGTCACAAGTGATATCGAAAGCTTGAATCTCAATACAGCTATTTCACAGATGATGATTTTCATCAATGAATGTTATAAGGCTGAAACTCTCTACAAGCCATATATGGAAGGCTTTGTACAAATGTTTGCGTGCTATGCGCCACATTTAGGGGAAGAACTATGGCAATTCTTAGGTCATGATACTACTCTGACATTTGAAGCTTGGCCAACATACGATGAAAGTAAACTTGTAAAGAATCAAGTTGAAATGGTTGTACAGGTCAACGGTAAGGTTCGTGGTAAATTCATGGCAAATATCGACGAAGATAAGAAGGTTGTAGAAGAGATGGCACTAGCTATACCGTCTGTACAAGCACAGATGGAAGGAAAGACAGTACGTAAACTTATTGTTGTGCCAAATCGTATTGTAAATATTGTTGTTGGATAAAAAACTACCTTTGGGTAGTTTTTTATTTATCATCATAGGTAACATCATATTAATATTGTTGGATAGTAGATTGTTTGATATAATCCAAAAAATAAATTATGGATGATTTCAAGGTGAATATACCAGGAGGTTAAAATTACTATGAGTAATTTGAATCAAGCAGTTGATTTTATTAAAGAAATAGAGAAATTAAAGACAGTAACAAGATTTAACAGAACCCTTGATGGAAGATTTGAAAATAGTGCCGAGCATTCTTGGCAATGTGCGATATCTGCGATGGTTCTTAAAGATTTTTATCCTGAAAAGTTAAATATAGAAAAGGTAATTTCGATGTTACTGATTCATGATTTGGGGGAGATTTATGCGGGAGATACTTGGGTGTTTGATGATAAAAATAAAGTTCACTCACATGATAGAGAACTAGAATCTATCAATCAAACCATGAGCATTCTTCCAGAAGAACAATATTTAAATATGAAAAATTCCTGGTTGGAATTTGAAAAAGGTCAGAGTTCTGAAGCAAGATATGCAAGAGTAATCGATGCACTTGTACCACTTATCAATCACTTAGAAGTATCAGAACCAAATTATAATCCAGATAATATTAGTGCTGATATGGTATTAGAAAAGAAAAAATTTATAAAAGATGAATCGGAAGAATTATGGAAACTGACGGAAGAGTTAGTTAAGGAAAGTATCAAAAAAGGTTTATATCTATAACAGTAATTGTTTTCAAGTAAAATATAAATTCCATTTTTAAAGAATAGAAACTAAAGTAGAAGTAAATAATTTAAAAATGGTACTATCATGGATTGATTAAAACTACCTTTGGGTAGTTTTTATTTACCATTGTAGGTAACATCAGATTGATATGGTTAGATAGGGGATTATTTGATATAATGCAAAAGGTAAAAAATATGGAA
Source organism: uncultured Solobacterium sp. (assembly GCF_963517755.1). NCBI lineage: Bacteria > Bacillati > Bacillota > Erysipelotrichia > Erysipelotrichales > Erysipelotrichaceae > Solobacterium > uncultured Solobacterium sp. Next base: position 152,503 of record NZ_CAUQGG010000001.1, on the reverse strand, counting down.
GAATTCAAGGTAACGATAGAAAAATTTGATGGTCCACTTGATTTGATGTTACATCTGATCAAAGAGAAACAGATGGATTTAATGGACCTAGATATGAACGAATTAACTGACCAATACATTGCGTACTTAAACTCTATGCAACAATTGCATTTAGAGATTGCGGGTGAGTATTTGGCGGAGTTGGCTACTTTAATCGAATATAAATCTAAGAAAATGATTCCTGGTAATAAGGAAGAGTTAGAAGATGCGTATGAGGAAGATCCAAAGGAACGCTTGGTTCGTCGTTTGTTGGAATACCAGCAATATAAGGAAATTAGTGAAAGCTTAAATACCTTATTTGAAGAACGTCAAATGATGATGGGTAGACCTCTTAGTACGGAAGTTGATCAATGGATGAAACATTCTGATGAAGAGTTAAAGGTTGAAGGAAATCCTTATGATTTGATGAAGGCAATGAAACGTATCTTGATGCGTATGCAGTTGTCTAAACCGATAGAAGCACGTTATACAGTCAAAGAAATCTCAATGGAAGATCGTCAGATTGAAGTCCGTGCAAAGTTAGACCATCTACCTGAAACCTTCCGCTTTGAGGCATTATTAGATGATGTGCATGAACCGCAGATGTTCATTGCGACATTTTTAGCTGTATTAGATCTTGCTCGTCAACATAAGTTATTCTTTACGGTTGATGAACAAGAAGTAATTTGGTTTAGAAGAGGAGAGATGGTGAATGAGTGAGATGGAAAATCAGACAATCGTAGAAGATAACGCTGCTGTATTGGATGAAGAATTTGATGAAACAACTTCATCATCAGAAGAACAACAACCAGATCCAAAGGAGCGTATGCTTGCCATATTAGAAGGACTATTATTCCTTTGTGGGGATGATGGTTTATCGGTTGAGCAGGCTGCTGCGTCTATGGATGCGACCGAAGAATATGTGGCAGAACTATTTGATGATCTGCAGAAATACTACTTACAAGAAAGTCGTGGTATTGAAATAGCACGTTTTGGTGAGAAATATCGTTTCTTATCCAAGGCATCTATTCATGAGGCTGCTAAAAAATTATTCCAAACTTCTACCGAAGCCAAACTTTCCAATGCGGCTTTAGAGACACTGGCAATCATCGCATACAAACAACCAATCACACGTGTTGAAATTGAAGAAATTCGTGGTGTTGGTGCAGATGTGATGTTACGTAAGTTAGTAGCGAGAGGCTTAATTCAAGAAGATGGTCGTAGTGAAGCGGCAGGAAGACCAATTCTATATTCTGTAACAGATGAATTCTTAGATTCCTTTAAACTATTGAGTTTAGATGAATTACCAGAGCTTCCACAATTTGGTACAGAAGATGCAGATAATGGGGAATTATTCCATTCTTAATGGAGAAGAGGATTAGATTCATGTTGAAGAAATTGATCGTTGTAATAACGTTTTGTTTCCTAGTAGGTTGTACTGCTCGTCATAACACTTCTGTGACTCGTGATACAAATCGTGTATTAGACGCAGGAAAAGTCGCTTCCCAATTACTACGAAAATTGAACTTATCAGACTCTATGGAACAAGTAAGTGATAAGGTTATGGATAGTGTCTTTATGCAAGGTGAAGATTTAACAGATGATAAGGTTGCTTATCTTGCCAGCGATAAAGGAAACTCGAATACAATAGCTGTTTTTGTGGCAGATGAAGATACAAGTGTTGATGTACTTCGCCAACACTTATTGACATATTTAGATTCACAAAAAGTAACGATTGAAAATAATTATCCAACCGAAGTATTTAAGATATCAAATGCAGTATTGGAGGATAATGGTAGAGTTATTGTGCTAGTTGTTGCTGATAATATTGAGGATGCACGCAAGTATGTAAATGACATACTTGAAAAATAAATCAGGCAGTTGTTTCTAATGAAAAAAGGAGAGAGGCTATGATTGAAAGATATTCCCGACAGGTAATGCGTGATGTATGGAGTGAGGAAGCAAAATTCCAGGCTTGGTTAGATGTGGAAATTCTCATTGATGAAGCTTGGTCAAAGCTAGGTGAAATTCCGGCTGAGGATGTAGAAAAGATTCGTACAAATGCAAAATTTGATGTAAACCGTATTCTAGAAATCGAACAGGAAACAAGACATGACGTAGTCGCATTTACAAGATGTGTATCTGAAAGTCTTGGTGAAGAAAAAAAGTGGATTCACTATGGTGTAACTTCCACTGATGTGGTAGATACTGCAAATGGTATTCGCTTCAAGAATGCAAATAAAATTTTACGTGAAGATATTCATACATTTATGGATATTCTTAAGACAAATGCTCTGAAATACAAAGATACTGTAATGATGGGTAGAACGCATGGTGTACATGCGGAAATCACAACTTTCGGTCTAGTGTTTGCACTATGGTATGAAGAGATGAAGCGTAATCTAGAACGCTTTGAACTAGCATGTAAGGATGTTGAAGCTGGTAAGATTTCTGGTGCAGTCGGAACATTTGCAAATATTCCACCATTCGTACAAGATTATGTATGTGAAAAGTTAGGTATCCAAAGTGCTGCGATTTCAACACAGGTATTACAACGTGATCGTCATGCACATTACTTCGCAATTTTGGGCTTGATTGCCTCATCCTTAGAACAGATGGCAACTGAAATCCGTCACTTACAGAGAACGGAAGTTCGCGAAGCAGAAGAACATTTCAATAAAGGACAAAAGGGTTCTAGTGCAATGCCACATAAACGTAACCCAATTGGTTCAGAGAATATTTGTGGTGCTGCAAGAGTAATGCGTGGATATATGCTAGCAGCATATGAAGATATTCCACTATGGCATGAAAGAGATATTTCTCATTCCGGTGTAGAACGTATTATTTGCGCCGATGGAACAGAACTATTGGATTACATGTTAAATCGCTTTGGAAGAATTCTAAAGGATCTAACAGTGTTCCCAGAAAATATGAAGAAGAATATCTGGCTAACCAATGGCGTTATCTTCTCTCAACGTTTTATGTTAAAACTCATTGAAAAAGGTTGGTCACGTGAAAAGGCATATGATACGGTACAACCTCAGGCAATTAAAGCGTGGGAAAATAATCTCAATTTCAAAGAGTTGATGTTAGCAAATTCTGATGTAACAAGTACCTTAACATTAGAAGAAATTGATGATTGTTTCGACCCAATGTACCATGTACGTAACGTTGACACAATCTATAAACGTGTTGGAATTCTTTAAAATTACAAGATTATAATGAAGGCTGTATGGATGAATTTCCATGCAGTTTTTATTTATGAAAATAACAACAAAATGTAAAATATTTAAGTTATTTTTAATGTAGTTGCATTAGCATTGACAAAGGTTTTTAGACACCGTAAAATATCTGCATTATGGTTTAAAAGTTGAAAATCATATGTTGAGAATAACAAAAACGGAGGACACTAAGTCAATGAAAAAATATCTTAAATCATTACGTCTAGGATTGACAATTTCAACTGCTTTGGTGCTTGTAGGTAACCAAGTGGCTTATGCAGAAGAAACGAATACAGCAACAACGCAAGCTAGTCCAGCTGCTACTTCAGAATCAACTACAACTACTGCTCCAACAACTCCAACAACTACTCCAACAACTACTCCAACAACTACTCCAACAACTACAACAGCTACTCCAACAGCACCTGTAACAGGTACACAATCTTTACCTAGTGCTATCTCAACACCATCTTCAACTTCAGTTTCAACTGCTAGTTCTGGCATAGCTGCAGTAGACAATATTGTCGATATTGGTGGTTATGTTAACGTCGAAGGTTTACCAGCAACACTTAGTGAAGATGGTACTGGCGTTACATATAGTTTTACAGTCGCTTATCAAAGATTGCATACAAGTGATGAGGGACAAACAGTAAGTGATGTACTCATTCGTATACCAAACATTGATAATGCGGTTGTGAAGTTTACATTAATTGGTACTAGAGACGCAAGTGGTAATCCGGTAGATGTTAATGTACCGATGTCAATTGTTGACTATTATGAAGCGGATTATTCAGGTGGAGATGATTATGGTATTCCAACAGCTGAAGAATTAGCAGCTGGCAAAAAAGCATATACATTATCAGGCAATGACTATCTTCAAGACGCTGAAGTAGTGAAGTCTTATAACTTGTATACAACGCAAAATAATAGCCAGGCAGTTTTAGTACAAGTTACTATACCAATGGATCAAGCGAAGAACATCAAGTATTTACCACTTGATGCTAGAGCTGAGTGGAAGGCAAGTGATGGAACTTCGACAGTTCGTGGATATGAATCTGGATGCCAATCATTGGAAGAATACATTAATCATACAGTTACAATGAATGGTGGCCCAGAAAATGTAGGTGGTTTATCGAATGTATCCTTAATTACTGATGAATATGTAAATGATGGTCATTTAATCAAATCAGTATCAAATCCAAATACTTATATCACACCAAATAATGGTGATTGGAGAACGATTCCAAATGATACAAATATCAACGCTTCTACATTCTTTAACTATGTGGATATATTTACTTTAAGAAGATCATCTCCTGCAACTACATACTACGCACCAGTATCGGAGGATATGGCTGACCAGGATGTATCAATGGTACAGTTTGGTGATGTAGTTGTTGATTATGTTATTCAAGGTACATCAACACAACTTCAACCATCTTATGTGGATACAACATTACGTCCACTTTTCAACGCAGATGGTTCCCTAGGAATGTATGATACAGCAGAAAATACGTCTGAACTACCACAAACAATTACATATAATGGTGATGTTTATAATCTAGTTGGACCAAGTGCAACATCTCTTGTTTCAGGATTATTATTAGAAGGCACAACACATGTTGTTTATGAATATGTTTTGGCACCTGTACCAACTCCAACACCAAAGACAGCAGATACTACAAATCTTTCTGGATATGTAGCAGCTATTCTTGCGGCTTGTATAGGATTTACTATTACAGCCGTAAATAGATACAAATCTAATCAAATTTTCTAAAACTAAAAATGTCGATAGAAATATTCTGTCGACTTTTTATATGAAAAAATCCATATCAGAAAGTGATATGGATTCAATATTTATTTAAGAATATCTCTTAATACGATATTTGCGTTTCGATCTGGTCCAACGGATACAAGGCAGAACTTTGTACTTGTGTATTCTTCGATGAAGCGTACATACTTTTGACAGTTAGCAGGTAACTCATCAAATGTTCTAGCATTCGATATATCTTCTGTCCAGCCATCGAAGTATTTGTAAACTGGTTTTGCTTTTGCATAGTCCTTTAGGGAAGCAGGGACTGTATCATACTCTTTGCCTTCGATTTCATAGCCTACGCAAACTGGTAACTTTTCATAGCCTGTTAGGATATCTAGTTTTGTTAGTGCCATTTCAGTTAGACCATTAATTAATACAGCTTGTCGAACAACTGGTAAATCTAACCAACCTACACGACGTGGTCTTCCGGTAGTAGCACCATACTCTGAGCCTTTTTCGCGTAAAGCATGTGCATCATCACCTTGTAACTCGGTAACGAATGGACCTTCACCAACACGCGTGGAGTAAGCCTTTGTTACACCGATGATATGGTCTAGTTTTCGTGGGGATACACCTGCACCTTCACATACACCAGCTGCAGTAGGGGATGATGAAGTTACGTATGGATATGTACCGTAGTTGATATCCAACATATTTGCTTGTGCACCTTCAAATAATACAACTTGTTTTGCGTCTAATGCTTTGTTGATCTTATCTGTCGCATCACAAATCATTGGTAGTAGGCGTTCTCTATATTCTTTGAATGTAGCTACCATTTCATCATAATCAAATGGATCTGCATTAAAGAGTTTAACGATTTCTTCGTTCTTCTGTGCAAGTACTACTTTTAATTTTTCTTGGAATACGTCCCAATCACGTAAATCACAAACACGGATACCGATACGTGTGTATTTATCGGCATAACATGGACCGATACCATTCTTGGTTGTGCCAATCTTACCAGCTCCAGCACGTAATTCCTGTAATTCATCAATCTTTACGTGATATGGCATAAGAAGGTGAGCACGGTCACTGATCTTTAAGTGATCACATGTAAATCCTTGTGATTCTAATGTATCAATTTCTTTGAATAATACGGATAGGTTTACAACGACACCAGGTCCAATAATGCATGTAGCATCTGCATTTAAAATACCTGATGGTAATAAGTGTAAAATGATTTTTTTATTATTAACGACAACGGTATGGCCTGCGTTATTACCACCTTGGAAACGAACTACCATATTGACGTTAGTACCCAATAAATCTACGACTTTTCCTTTTCCTTCGTCGCCCCATTGGGAACCTACAACTACATATCCTGACATGATATATCTCCTTTAACGCAACAATAATATCATATATAACCTGAATATAGGCAAAATAGGGAAAATTTATCAATGTTTATAGTAAAATGAGTAAAGAGGTGATGAAAATGAGTGAAAGAAACGCAAAAGGAAAAACACCGGAAGACTATGGCTTCTGTATGCCTAATAAAAAAGGTATTCAGAAATTTGAATTACATGAGGGCGCTAGCGTCAAGAAAGTAATTGGTATTGTATCAGGTAAGGGTGGTGTAGGTAAGTCATTTGTGACATCTATGCTGGCATCTATGATGCAAAAGAGAAATCATAGAGTAGCTGTACTAGATGGTGATATTACTGGTCCATCCCAAGGGAAATCTTTTGGTGTTACATCAAAGGCTGAAGGTTTTAAGGGTACTATCTATCCAGCTATCACAAAGAATGGAATGCAATTAATTTCTTCTAATATGTTGTTGGATAACGATGAAACACCAGTTATCTGGCGTGGTCCGATGGTGGCTTCTATTCTACAACAATTCTATTCAGAAGTATTATGGGAAGCAGTAGACTACATGTTTGTAGATATGCCTCCAGGAACAAGTGATGTTCCATTAACTTTATTCCAATCTGTACCACTTGATGGAATTATCGTAGTTACAAGTCCACAGGATTTAGTATCTATGGTTGTTGAAAAAGCAATTAACATGGCATCAATGATGAATATTAAGGTATTGGGACTTGTTGAAAATATGTCTTATGTACAATGTCCTAACTGTGATGAAAAGATTTATGTCTTTGGTAAATCACATGCACATGAAGTTGCACAGAAGTATCATTTGCCATTACTTGCACAGATTCCAATGAATCCTGAGATTCCAGCTGCTGCAGATAAGGGCTGCATCGATGAAGTAGTCGTTCCAGAATTAGATGTTGTAGCTGAATTCATTGAAAGTATTTAAAGTATTCACGTAGTGTTCACACAGTTTTACTAAGATACTCATAAGGAGGATGTTCCATGACGAAGATTTTGATTGTAGATGATGAAGCGAAGATTCGCGAATTGATTATTAAATATGCAAAACACGAAGGTTTTGAAACAGCTGAAGCTGCCGATGGCATGGAAGCAGTAGAATTATGCGAAAAGAATAACTATGATCTTGTTGTCATGGATATTATGATGCCTCATTTGGATGGCTTCTCCGCGGTGAAAGAAATCAAGAAAACAAAACCACAGTTACCATTTATTCTTTTATCCGCTTTAGGTGAAGAATATGATCGCATTCATGGTTTTGATGTTGGTGTTGATGATTATGTTGTGAAACCATTTTCTTCAAAAGAGTTAATGATGCGTATTCATGCAATCTTAAAACGAGTTCATCCTGTTGAAGCAGTATCTTTAGAAAAATTTAAGATTGATGGTATGGTGATTGACTATTCCGCACGTACTGTAACGATTGAAGGTCAGCGTATTCAATTATCTCCTAAGGAATATGAACTTCTGGTATATCTAGTAAAAAATATGGGTATTGCCTTAACACGTGAACAATTATTACAGAATGTATGGGGTTATGACTTCTTTGGGGATGATCGTACGCTAGATACACATATCAAACTGTTGCGTAAAAATCTAGGTGATTATGCAAAGTATATTATTACGTTGAGAGGAGTTGGCTATCGTTTTGAAAAAGTTAACGCCTAAACAAAAAAAGAATATTAGTTTACGTTGGAAAATCGGTCTATATCTTTCTGTATTCTCATTTGTGCTTGTTGCGATTGTGTTTATATTTCAGGCTTTATTATTAGAGCCGATGTATGAAGCAAGTAAAAAACGCACAGTTGAGAATGTATCGAATGCGGTTGTCAATGTTGTAAAAGAAGATGATGATGCGGACAATATTGAAGAGTACATCAACATTGCTCAAGAAACCAATGAAACATGCATTCGTGTATTACGTGAATCAAATGTTTTTCCAGGTACATATGATGATACATATCTTGAATCAGGTGGCAAGAATCTAGGTTGTCGTCTATATAAAATGTCATCGAATGAAATCCTAACGCAGATTGCAAATGCAGAAAACAGCGATAAGGGTGAGTCAATGGTTGTACAAGATACAAACTTGATTACACCAACCAATGGTGAACGTTTCCGCAATATTACGTATACACGCATTATTAAAGACCACGATGGTAATAAATCAATTGTTATGGTTTATAGTAATATCACACCGATTTCTACGACAAAGAAAACATTGTCAATGCAGATGTGGTATATCTCTGCAATTATCTTGGTTGCTGTTCTGGTATTAACCTATATTATGTATCGCACGATTGCGCGTCCACTGATTTTAATTAATCAATCTGCGAAAACATTACCGGAAGGAAAATATGAACGTATAACAGTTCAAAATTATCGTGAGGCAGAAGAGTTAAACGATACACTCTTAACGGCGGCTGAAGATATTCAGAAAGCAGATAAAGCAAAGCGTGATTTGATTGCGAATGTTTCCCATGACCTTCGTACACCACTTACCATGATTTCTGGTTATGGTGAGATGATGAAGGATCTTCCAGAAGAGAAGACAGATGAAAATATTCAAGTAATTATTGATGAATCCAAACGCTTAACGTCACTCGTCAATGACTTATTAGATTTATCGAAACTACAAGAAGAAAAGATTCATTTAGAGAAAGAAAATTTTGACTTAACTAAGGTATTACACACACAACTTCAAAAATATGATGTCTATCATATGCAAGAGGGATTTACAATTGATACAGAGTTATCAGCAGAAGCAATCATCAACGCAGATATCAAACGTATTGAACAAGTATTTAACAACTTCATGACAAACGCGATTAACTATAGTGGTGATAAGAAACATATCATTGTTCGTGAAATATTAGAGCGTGATAAGGTACGTGTAGAAATACAAGATTTTGGTGAAGGTATTGCAAAGGATGATATCTCTAAAATCTGGGATCGTTATTACAAGATTGATAAGGAACATGTTCGTGTATCAAATGGTTCTGGTATTGGTTTAGCTATTGTTAAAGAGATACTTGAATTACATAATGCCAAATATGGTGTTATCAGTAATCTTAAAGAAGGTAGTACATTCTGGTTTGAGTTTCCTATTGTTAAATAAAAAGTCATGTACTTCATAATGAGAGGTACATGATTTTTTTAGATTATTTTGTTTGCTAAGTAATTGATATCGGAAATAATTTGTTGTTCAAATTGATTCGTATCTGCATGTTTTAAGACAAGTATTTTACTATTCTGGTTTGTTATAAATACTGTTTGTCCTCGTGTTTTTTCGCCAGAGAGGATAATATCACAATCACAATTTTCACCTTCAAAAATTTCTGGATGTAGTAAGTATTCGGTTACTGCCAAATCAAAAATCGTATGCCTTGTGCGATGATGTTGGCGGCCATATATCGCAAAGAAATCCATAATGCCACCAACCATTTTTGTTAAATATCGCTCATCGTGCATCCAACTTTGTATTGTTGTTTCGCTGATGGTGCAATCATCACAACATTCAAGTGGGATAATCACTGTCGAAACTTTACCAGAGAATACTTCTTTTGCCGCATGTGGGTCAGCATAGATATTAAACTCCGCATGCGGAATTACATTACCTTTGTACCAAGAACCACCCATTACAACTATCTGTTCAATATGATGAATGATTGTAGGCTCTTTCAGTAATAAATTGGCGATATTTGTCAAAGGGGCGAGTGCCATGATGGTTACCGGTTCTGGGGAAGAAAGAATCTTTTCCTTCATAAATGAAATAACATCTTGGTTCGTTGTTTTCAAATTATGCTTTGGAAAGTCAAATCCTTCTAGGCCATTATATCCATGTGCTGCTTGTGGTGATGGTGGATAAACAAGCGGATGTTCAGCCCCCATACATACTGGAATATCTTCTCTATGAATGTAATGGAGGACGTTTAACATATTCTCTGTGATAAGAGGTACTAGGTTATTGCCACATACTGTTGTGATACCGAGAATATGAAAGGTATCTGGATTAGCAATTGTAGAAAGAATGGCCATTACATCATCATGACCTGGATCGCAATCAATGAGTACATATTTTTTCTTCATTATTTTTCCTCAATTCTACAATTTAATAATTGAATAGTTTTATCTGATTCGTTGAAAATCGCAACACATGACGGTTCAAGTGTAAATGAAATCTCAAATTTTTGTGAATTAATATAGATTGCTTGTTCTTGATAATCAATAGAAATTGATGTAATCATTTCATTCATGCATGAAATAGATTTTCGTGTTACATTACGATTTTGATTTCTGGTTAAATAAACATTATGATAATCAATTTCAACAGATTGATAGTCATAGCAGCCATGCCATTGGTAACACATGTGAAGATGAATGTTATCTTGTGGCATCCATTCAAGCGACATATGATGGATTGAAACATCTGGACCGCTGAAGTTGAATTCGCTATGAGCATCTAATAAGAATCGTTTTTCTTCAATGGTTGCTGTTCCACGATGAATACGAATTCCAGAGATTCCGGAATGTTGTTTCAATCCGATGTCATATCCCCAATCTTCAATTGCTAATGTTGAAAAATCAATTTGGTAAGATGGTTGTTTTATGATTTCAAACTGATTTACAGCGAAATAATTTCGCTGAATACGATTTTGACTACGTATGATTAATCCATATTCTAAATAAGGGATATCGTTGATGGTAGGTTGATACTCTAAATTCAAGTCTTGTGTAAAAATGCTATGATAGATTTTCCCTGAATAACCCTTGATATAGATAGCTATTTCAAGGGGGAGATGTTCTGGGTTATCTAATTTACAGCGAATGATATCATTCGGTTCTATGATTGCGGCAAATTCTGGTTCATATCTGCAATCATATACATCTTGTGGACGATAATAACTCTGCGTATATACTTTGAACTCTTGATTTGAAAGTATATCATCTAAACATATTTTTAATTGATCATCTTGTACACGTAAGTTGCATGCATGGTAGCGACTTGTTTCTATCTGAAAGCCGTTTGTTGCATAAGGAAGAGTAAAATCTGTAATATGAGTACCAACTGTTTTATTAGGATATGGAATATCATGGATTTTACATGCTAATGTAGCAAAATAATATGCAGATTTAGAAATTGTTGTAATATTCTTTGAACCAATTGAGGAGGAACATAAAAGGGTATCATTCAATGGTTTAATCCATTTTTCATTGATGTTTTCTAGTCCGACCATCATTGCAATGATGGAACCTACATTTCCTAAATTACAATCTGTATCGCGACCTGCTTCAGCAATCAGTTGCATTGTTAAATCGAAGTTGTTTTTACCGTATAACATGCCATACAGCATGATTGCAGTATTCGGTAGGATATGACAGAGTCCTTCGTAGCGATCATAGCTATGCTTGTCTTCAATATACGCAATGCATCTAGCAGGGTCTTTAGGATATTGAAGGTGAAAGTCTAACATTTCTTGAATTAAATGGGCGTAGTTAGAGCTTTGATTGAGGTACTGTAGTGCTGTTTGAATTAGTTCTCTTGCATCATGAATATTCCAAGCAAGGGAAATACATACAGCTATAAATTTACCACCCTCAATACCATCAAGGTCATGGGTGACACTACTCATTTTTTCTGCTAAATCTTTTGCGATTTCTGGTTTATCTAATGCAAGGTATCCCCAACAATCACTAAAGATTTGACCCCCAATTTGTTCGGAAACAGCTTTTGAGTTTTGTTTACAAGAGCCGGATAGTGGAGCATCTATGTGATTCATTAGATTTAACCATGCGGTATGTTCTGTTGAAATACCTTTTCCTCCCCACCAAAAGAAGCCTTTTTCATATGGAACAACATTTAGGAGATTATTTGCCATATCTTGTGCGGTTACGTGATTGAATGAATGATGCTTGATGACATCTGCAAAAAACAATGGACCATTGGCATCATCGTCAGCCGCAAACTGTGAATAATCCGTTAGATAATCAGTAATAGGTTGATAACATTTACGCACTTCAGGACCAGTCCATGATTCGATTGGGGCACCTAAGCGTATGCCAATATTTTTTCCTAACCAAGAAGCATATATTCTCTTGTAAATATCTTGAAATGTAGTCATAAGGTCACCTTTGTATGGAAAATATTATAACGATTATTTCATATTTATGGAATGTTGGCATAGCAGTTATAGTCTTTTCGAAAATTTAATGCATCCTACATGCATATTGATAAAAGTATGTTATATTTAAAAATAGAAATGAGGAGGAAATTTTCGACTATGAGTGATATTTTAAATATCATCGCAGATGAAACTTTGACATATCATCAGCAAGTTTTAGCACTTGCTAGATATGCTGAAAATACTGACCATACACTTGCATTAAGTCCAGAATTAATTCAAGCAAAAGCAGACCGTATTATCTGTGATTTAGGTGAGGGCAACGCTCCGTATCGTCCACGCTATATCTGTCCAGATTATGAGTTGCTGATGGAGAAGGGTTGCAAGTTCTTGCAACTAGAAGCACCAAAGAATCTTTATGAGGCATTAAACACACTATTGATTTTCTATCATAGTGTTCCAAGTATTACATCGTTCCCTGTATATTTGGGTGATCTTGATGATTTACTTGAACCATTTGTATTAAAGGAAAGTCGTGAGAATGCAAAGGCAGCATTGCGTTTATTCTTATTGAATATTGACCGTACTTTAACAGATTCTTTTGTCCATGCAGATGTAGGACCACAGGACTCTGAAACTGCACGTATCTTATTTGAATTAACGGAAGAAATGCAGCTGGCAGTTCCTAATCTTACTTTGAAGTATGACCCTGATATTACACCACGTGACTTTGCGGCTTTAGCAGTCAAATGCATGATGAAGACATCTAAGCCATCTTTTGCAAACCACAAGATGTTTACAAGAGAATGGGGCGAGAAATATGCGATTGCTTCATGCTATAACGGATTAAAAGTATGTGGGGGTGGATTTACTTTACCACGTCTACGTATGTATGAATGTTCTTTAAAGGCGAAGGATACAGAAGATTTCTTAGAGAATGTTTTACCTTACTATACTTCTATCATGCTAAAGATGATGGATGACCGTATTGAATTCTTAGTTGAAAAGACTGCATTCTTTAAGTCTAACTTCCTTGTTACAGAAGGATTTGTGAAGTTAGATAACTTTACAGGTATGTTTGGTATGGTTGGTTTAGCTGAATGTGTAAACCACTTACTCGGCATTAAGGATCCTAAGAAGGGCTTTGGTAACAATGCAGAAGCTGATGCTTTAGGTTTACGTATTATGGACCGTTTAGAGTCACTTGTAAATGCGCATGACTCCAAGTACGCAGCAGCTTTTAACCATAAGTATCGTTTACATGCACAGGTTGGTATCGATAGTGATGGTCGTGAAGATTCACCTGGTGCACGTATTCCTGTTGGTGCAGAGCCAATTATCCCATTACAAATTAATCACTCTGAAAAATTCCATAAGTATTTCCCTACAGGTATTGGTGATATCTTCAAGTTTGAAGAGACTTGGGAGAATACACCAGAAGCTGTATTAGATATTATCGATGGAGCAATCAGAAATGATATGCGTTACTTCTCTGGTTATCTTGAGAATAACGATGTCGTTCGCGTTACAGGTTACCTTGTTAAGAAGAGTGAACTAGCAAAACTTGATGCTGGTAAACAGTCTTTAAATAATGTCTCTATCTTCGGTAAAGGTGCACGTGATTTCGGTGCAGCATTAGACCGTACAATTGTGAATGATGGCGACAGCTCCAATCAATAAAATCATCGAATTTTCAAATGTCGATGGTCCGGGTAATCGTACATCGATATTTGTCCAAAAGTGTCCATTCAAATGCCTGTATTGCCATAATCCTGAGACGATTCATATGTGCGTACATTGTGGTGTATGTGTAGAAACTTGTCCCAAAAAGGGCGAGGCTTTAGAAATCATCAACGGTAAAGTCGTTTGGCATAAAGAGAAATGTATTGATTGTGATACATGCATTCATGTTTGTCCGCATTTGTCATCTCCAAAAATTACGGATATGACTGCGGATGATGTTATAGAGCAAATTAAACCGTTGTTTCCGTATATTCAAGGTATTACGGTATCTGGCGGTGAATGTACGAATTATCCTGAATTTTTAACAGAATTATTTACAAAAATACATACGTATAACAAAACATGTTTCTTAGATTCTAATGGAGCATACTTATATGAACAGATGCCTAGGTTAATGGCTGTGACTGATGCAGTGATGCTTGATGTAAAGGCGTGGAACAAGTCCTGGCATGAAAAGTTAACGGGTATATCCAACGAAAATGTTCTTCGTAACTTAAAATGGTTACAAGAACATAATAAGCTCTATGAAGTTCGTACTGTATGTATGCCGAACATGCATGAAGATAACTTGTCGACAGCATTAGGTGTTGTCGCTAACTTAGACCCTAACATCCGTTATAAACTGATAAAGTATCGCCCATTCGGTGTAAGAGAAGAGGGATTACAGAAGTTGGGTAATACGATTACAACGGATGAAGAAATTCATTTATTGAAAGTTGCATGTGAAGAACATGGGGCGAAAAACGTTATTATTGTGTAATAGTTACAGATTTTGAAATAATGATTCATGATTTTGTTGTTGCATTTTCTAGATGATTATGAAAAAATAAATCTGCAGATGAGTTCAACTGCTTAATAGAGGAATGCAAAAATATGACAAATCAAATGCATCTACAACTCACTGAAACACTCTTTTAACAAGTTGTTTTAGTGTCGGTTTGGGTGCATTTTTCATTTTTTGATTCACTCGATGTTTTAAGAACTATCTTATTTAATTCAGGAGGGAAAAAATATGAATAAGATTTCCAAGTTAGTGCTTGGGTCTGTTGTTGCTTTATCCATGGTTGGATGTGGTAGCAAAACAGATTCTAAGTCATCAACAACTGCATCAGAATCAGGAGATAAGACAAAGATTTCATTGATCTTGCCATATATTGGTGACCAGTCTTATTTCGACACAACTTACAAGGGACTACAGTTGGTTCAACAAGAACTTGGCGACAAGGTTGAAACAAAGTTAATTGAAATGGGTACAGACGCTGCTGGTTGGGATACAGCATATCGTCAAGCTGCGGATGATGGCTATCAAATCATTATCTCTGGTAACTTCCAATATGAATCTTACATGTTGGCTGTTGCTGAAGAACATCCTGAAATCAAGTTCTTAAACTTCGACTATAGTGATGCTAAGGCAAACTCATTAGATAACGTATATTCAATTACTTATGCTGCTAACGAAGCTGGTTATTTAGCTGGTGTTGTTGCTGGTGTTAAGACAGAATCTGGAATTGTTGGATGTATCGGTGGTGTAGACTCACCTGGTATCCGTCAATTCTTAGCTGGTTATATGCAGGGTGTTTATGATGTAAATCCAAATGCTAAAGTAATCTCTGGTTTCGTAGGTGGATTTGGTGATCCAGCTACAGCAAAGGAAATTGCATTAAATATGAACAAGCAGGGTGCTGATGTTATTTATCACGCTGCTGGTGGTTCTGGTAACGGTTTATTTGAAGCTGCTGCTGAAGCAAACTTCTGGGCAATCGGTGTTGATGCTGACCAGTATGCTTCTATGAGTGGTAAGCCTGAATTAGCTAAGCACATCTTAACTTCTTCTGAGAAGAAGTGTGACGTTGCTATCTTACAATCTATCAAGTTAATGTTAGATGGTAAGGCTGAATATGGTACACAGAAGACTTTAGGCTTCGTTGATGGTGCTGTTGGTTTAGCTGAAAATGAAAACTATAAGGCTAATATGACTGCTGATCAACTTGCTAAAGTTGAAGAAATGAAGAAGAAGTTAGCGGCTGGAGAAATCAAGGTTAACGATCAGTTAAAGGATGATAAAGCCTACGATACTTGGTTAGATAAAGTTGGTCTCAAGTAATTCACGTTTTGAATACCAAAGATGCTCTATCGAAAGGTAGAGCATCTTCTTTAAAAGAGGTAACAATATGGACAATACGATTTTGAAGTTAGATGGAATCACAAAGATATATCCAAATGGTACTGTAGCAAACCGCAATATCAGTATTTCCTTTAATAAAGGTGAAATTCACTCCATTTGCGGTGAGAATGGTGCGGGTAAATCAACATTGATGAATATTATCTTTGCGATTGAGAAACAAACAGAGGGTAAGATTTCTTATAAAGGACAGGAAATCAATTATTCCTCTAGTTTAGATGCAATTGAGAATGGTATCGGTATGGTGCATCAGCACTTTATGTTGATTCCATCCTTTACTGTTGCGCAGAATGTTGTGTTAGGTGCAGAGCCTAAGAAGGCAAACGGCTTTATCGATATGGATAAAGCAAATCAAATTACGAATGAATTAGCGAAAAAGTATAAGTTTGATGAAATTAACGCTACTGATTTAGTCAGTGATTTGACGGTTAGTGCAAAGCAGAAAGTCGAAATTCTTAAGACACTATATCGCAAAGCAGAAGTCATTATTTTAGATGAACCAACTGCAGTTTTAACACCACAAGAAACAGTTCAGTTATTTGAACAATTAAAGGGATTTAAAGAACTTGGTCATACAATTATCTTTATTTCTCATAAACTAAATGAAGTAAAGGAAATTTCTGATCGTATCACAGTTATTCGCTCTGGTGAAACAAAGGGCACATATGATACGAAAGATGTTTCAATTGAAAAATTGACAGAATTGATTATTGGCCATAGTCTTGAAAGTTCATATGATTCTTTACGAAAACAAGCTAAGAATAACGATACGATTTTATCTGTTGAAAATTTATCGTTTGAAGTTGGCGGGGTTAAGAAAGTAGATAATGTTAATTTTGCGGTACATGCGGGAGAGATTTTAGGTATTGCGGGTGTACAGGGAAATGGACAGGAAGAGTTGATTAAAGTAATCACTGGTATGGAAGCGTTCCAATCAGGAAAGGTGATTCTTGGTGGTGTAGATATTTCTACAAGTGATATCTTGCATAAACGTGAAGCTGGTCTTGCGTATATCCCAGAAGATCGTATGCAAGATGGTATCGCAGCTACTGCAAGTATTCAAGATAATGCGATTTCAACATATTATCGTAAGCCAGAGTACTCTGGAAAAGTCTTTATGAAGGGTAAGAATATTCGTAAGATTGCCCAAGAGTTAATTCAAAAGTTTCAAGTAAAAACAAATTCCGAAAAACAACGTATTAATTCTCTTTCTGGTGGTAACATTCAGAAAGTGGTAGTTGCACGTGAGTGGCAAACAAGTCCTAAATGCATGATTGCTTCACAACCAACTCGTGGTATCGATATTGGCTCAGCTAACTATATCCATCACCAGTTAATTGATATGCGTAATAATGGGGCTGCAATTTTATTGATTAGTGCAGACCTGAATGAAGTAATGGCAGTTAGTGATTCTTTAATTGTCATGTTTGAAGGAAAGATCGTTGCGTACTTTAAGAGTGCAAAGGATGTTTCCGCAAACGAATTAGGTTTCTACATGTTAGGAACTAAGAAACAAAGTGAAGAAGAGATTAAGGAGGCGAGCAAATGAGTACGATGAAAAGAAAGTTTCGTATTACTGATGATGGACCTTTTGAAGCATTACGTATTCTAGCTTCCATTGGCATTGCATTAATTGTTACATTTGTAGTATTAGCGTTCGTGTCAAAACAACCGCTGACTGACTTTATTCGCTTACTTACATATCCACTTAGTAAGCCAAGTTATTTTGGATATGTACTTGTAAAGGTTATTCCTTTAACATTTGCAGGCCTTGCGACATTACTGTACTTTAGAACAAACTTATTTAATCTAGGTACAGAAGGTGTTTTCTATATCTCTGGTATTGTTGCGACAGTATTCGCTATCAATCCAGCGTTTATGACAGGGAATACTGTGATTGACTCAATGATTCCAATTTTAATGGCTACTTTATTTGGTGGAATCATTTCGCTTATTCCAGGTCTTATCAGTATACGTTATAAAGCTGATGAGATGGTTATTTCACTCATGATGAACAGTATTTTATTTGGTATTGGATATTTCATCTTGAAGAATTTCTTAGCAGTTGGAGGTGTCAATGGTACAGCCTCTCCAAATTTTATCAAGACAGCTCGTTTACAGAACTTGATTCCAAAGACACAGGTACATACTGGTTTTATCATTATGATTATCGCAGTAATCTTTATCTATGTTCTTCTCTATAAGACAAAGCTAGGATATGCGATTCGTATGACAGGTATCAATGCGAATTTTGCGAAATACTCTGGTATGGGTGCGTTTGGTATGTTTATGGCTGTTCATTTCTTAGCTGGTGCACTTGGTGGTATGGGTTCATCCGTTGAACTTTTAGGTATGTATCAAGCATTTACTTGGACAGTACTACCAGGACTTGGATTTACTGGTGCATTAATGGCAATGCTTGGTAAGAATGATCCGATTGGTGTATTGATTGCGGCGTTTGGTATTAGTTACTTACGTGCTTCTGCACAGTTGCTCGCAAATGACTTACCATACATCGATATTAAAATGATCTCTATTGTAGAAGTTATTCTAACGTTACTCATTTCATCTCAGTTCTTCTTGAGAAAGTGGCGCTCTAGACAACTTCTAAAGGAGGAAAAGAAGAATGGCTAATTTATTCAAGGACTTATTGAATGCAAGTTTTATCTTTATTGTCATTCGTGTTGCGGCTCCACTTGTATACGCATCACTTTCTTCCTACGTAGCTTCACTTGCGGGTATTCCTAATATTGCGATTGAAGGTGTCATGAACTTTGCGGCTTTATTCGGCGTATATTTTAGTGCCGTGTCTGGCTCTGCATGGATTGGTTTATTAGGTGCTATAGCGGTAGGTATCGCATGTGGTTTCGTACTTTCATTCTTCACGATTAAGATGAAAGCTAGTCCTATCATGGTAGGTATTGCGTTAAACTTATTCTCAGCAGATTTTGCGATTTACTTATTGTTACTGTGGACTGGATCAAAGGGAACTACAGCTAGTCTTCCATCAAAAGTGTTACCTACAATTGATATCCCATTCATTAAAGATATTCCAGTTCTTGGTGAAATTCTTAGCGGACATTATTTCTTAACTTATGTATGTCTATTGTTAACAATTCTCTTATTCATCCTTGTCTATAAGACACCGTTTGGTTTACGTATGAAAGCTTGTGGTCTTGATGCGCATGCGGCTGAATCTGTAGGTATCAAGGTGAATCGTGTACGTATGATCGCGGCATTGTTGTCATGTTTCCTAGCTGCTTTAGGTGGTGCATATCTTTCGATGGGATATATGTCATTCTACTCCAGTAACATGGTGGCATCTCGTGGATGGATTGGTATTGCGGCTGCAGCCGTAGGTGGTAATAACCTTGGGGTTGTAGTTTTTGTGACAATGATTTTCTCAGTAGCACAAGCGATTGTAAATGTACTATTGCTAGAAGGTTTACCTTCAGAGTTAGTAAATATTATTCCTTATGTTTCCGTATTAGTAATTCTGATTATTATCGGTATTCGTACAAAGAAACAACTAAAAGCGAAAGCATAGTATCTAATTTATCGTCATGAAGCAGACTGTAACAGGTCTGCTTTTTTAGGTATTTTCATTATATTTCTTTGTTTCAACATTTCTTGTTTTAGTTTAAAATGGAGATACATAATCGGAGGGTTAAAAATAATGGATTATAAACAAAGATATGAAGAATGGGTTCGAATGTTACCTGAGGGTGACCCCCTGAAAGATGAATTGTTGGCTATCAAGGATGATGATAATGAAATCAAAGAACGTTTTTATCAAAATTTAGCATTTGGTACTGCTGGTTTACGTGGCATTGTTGGTGCTGGTACAAACCGCATGAACTTTTATACAGTTGGTAAAGCAAGCCAAGGTGTAGCAGAGTATATCTGTGCACAGGGACAAGAAGCGATGGATAAGGGTATTGTAATTGCGCATGACCCAAGACATTTCTCAAAAGAATTCTCACAATTATCTGCTGGTATTTTCGCAGCGAATGGAATTAAAACGTATGTATTCCCAGACTTACGCCCTACGCCTGAACTTGCGTTTATGATTCGAAAGTTAGGTACAACATCTGGTATTAACATTACTGCTTCTCATAATCCTAAGGAATACAATGGCTATAAAGCTTATTGGAGTGATGGTTGTCAGGTAAGTAGTACTGTTGCGGATGGTATGGAAGAAAGAATTAACGCAGTTGATATTTGGAATGGTATTAAAAAGTCTGATTTCAATGAAGGCGTAGCTTCTGGCAAGATTGTTGTATTATCTGAAGAATATGACCGTGCATATTTAGATCTTGTAGAAAGTCTAGCAATTCACAGTGGTGATGAAATTGACTTAGATATTCCACTTGTATATACACCACTCAATGGTGCAGGGTCTATTCCATTTGCGACAATGATGAAGGACCGTGGATTTACTAACTGGCACATCGTACCAGAACAGAAGGATCCAGATCCAGACTTTACGACAGTAGGCTATCCTAATCCTGAAAGTCCAGCAGCGTTCAAGATGAGTGAAGAGCTTGGTAAGAAGGTTGGTGCAGAATTATTAATGGCTACTGACCCAGATAGTGATCGTTTTGCAATTGAATTACGTGATGATGATGGTAACTATATCCCATTAAATGGTAACCAGACAGGATACTTATTAGTCAATTACATCTTAGAAGGTCATAAGAGTGCTGGAACATTACCTGAAAAGGGTGTCATGATTAAGTCAATTGTTACTTCTACAATGAGTACTGTCATGGCAAATGCGTATGGTGTTGAGATGTATGAAGCATTAACAGGCTTCAAGAATATTTGCGGACGTATTCCTGCATTACTTGAGCAGGGATATACTTATCTATTCGGTTATGAAGAATCTGTAGGTTACGCAGCCAGTGTAGATATCCGTGATAAGGATGGTATCTCTGCTGGTATGTTAGTAGCAGAAGCTGCTGCTTACTATCGTAAGCAAGGTAAGACATTATGGAATGTATTACAGGAACTCTATGAGAAGTATGGATTCTATGCAGAAGATGAGCCAAACCTTGTATTAGAAGGTATTGCTGGTGCAGAACGTATCAAGCGTATGATGGTTTCTATCAGAAACAATCTTCCAACTGAAGTTGCTGGATATAAAGTAGAGAAGGTAATTGATTACTTACACGGATATGAAGATATTCCAGCATCTAACGTATTACGTTTCTATTTAGATAACGATAGTTGGTTCGCTGTACGCCCATCTGGAACAGAGCCAAAGATCAAGTTCTACTTCTATACAAAACAAGCTTCTCGCAAAGAAGCACTCGCAGTGAATGCGAAGATTAAAGAAGCAGTATTAGAAATTGTAAATGCAATTGAATAAAGATACCTTTGGGTATCTTTTTCTAACTTATGGTAAAATATTATGGGTGATAACAATGAAAAAGAAAACAAAACAAGTACAACGTATTGAAACAATGGAAGCGAATATGAACGAAGTAACTGCTGTCCTAGAAGAAACAATCAAGGCAACTAAGAAGTTAAAGCGTGTCATGAAGAAGTATGATGCGGTTAGTAAGTATTATGGTAGCCAAGATTGGTTTGATGATGCACAAGCACATAGTGCAGGAAAGCTTCCTGAAGATTTAGCTTGTGGTGTTCTATCAGAAGATCTTGCGTATAATATGATTGGTGATATGTATCAGTATGCATTGTCGCAACTTGAATTTGTAACAAACTTCTTAAAGAAACACTAAAGTATTTACCAGGAGGATGTTAAATGAGTAACATGAATAAAAACACTATCCATACAATTTTTCAAGTTGGTCAAAAATATCCTTCTTGTGAAAATGGGATTTGGATTGATTTTAAAGATAATACATTCTTATTTGTGATAAAGGATGATATTTGGACACAAGAGGAGCTAAGTAGATTAAAGACATCTGATGTGACAGTATCCTTTATTCAAAAGGGTATTATTGATGCATTTGTATTAGAGATATTTGATTGTTTGGAAGCTAGTGATTTACCATTCTATGCAAAGGATGGAGATGCAGAATTTATTGAAGCAATCAAATCAAAAAATTCATTTTCATTTGAAATCGTCTTTGTAAGTGGTAGTGATGAAGTTGTGGCGGTACGTCATGAAGAATTTAACAAAGAGGAATCTACTACATTACATGAAAAATTGCAAAAGAGATTGATGGAAGAAACGGATGGGTCAATGTTTGAAGCGGCGTATGAAAAGTTGATTTCTCGCTTTGAACCATTTGAACTCTTAGAGTTTGCGGTATTTACAAAGAAGTGTAGTTTACGAAAGAATTGAGGTAGCTATGATTTATATCGGTATTATTATCGTTACAGTATTAATTGATTTATTTTCAAAGATGTGGGCAGCTAGTTTAGGGTTGTTTCATGATATCCCTGTAATAGAAGGTTTCTTTCATATTACATACGTACAAAACACTGGTATGGCATGGTCATTGCTATCTGGACAACAAGGTGTACTTGCTCTTGTTGCGGCAGTGGCGATTGGTGTTATGGGTTGGTATCTATTTGTAAAGAAACCAGATATATTAACAGGAATATCTCTTGCATTAATGATAGGTGGTGCGGCAGGGAATCTAATTGATCGACTATTCTTAAATTATGTTAGAGACTTCTTAAATTTCTATATTTTTGGCTATGATTTCCCAGTGTTTAATGTTGCGGACATGGCTTTATGTATTGGTGTATTCTTATTGCTAATCGCAACATGGAAGGAAGAAAAAAATGGCAAAACAAACGTGGATCGTAAGTGAAGATACAAAAGAAAGATTAGATAAATATCTAAGTTTAAATACAGAACTATCTAGAACGCGTGTACAACAGCTTGCAGATGATGGCATGATATTCGTCAATGGAAAAGTCGCAAAGAGTTCATTAAAGGTTGTGGCAGGTGATGAAATCTGTTGTGATGTACCAGAAGATCGTCCAGTAGATATTCTTCCTGAGAATATTCCATTAGATATTCTATATGAAGATCATGATATTATCGTTATCAATAAGCCAAAGGGTATGGTCGTTCATCCAGCACCTGGTAATTATTCTAATACGATGGTAAATGCACTGTTATATCATTGTAAGGATTTATCGGGTATTAATGGTGTGATTCGTCCGGGTATCGTTCATCGTATCGATAAAGATACGACAGGTTGTATTGTGGCATGTAAGAATGACAAAGCACATGAAGCGATTGCTAAGCAGTTGGAGAATAAGACTTGTCATCGTGTTTATAAAACTATCGTTGTTGGAAACATCACACATGATGATGGTTTAGTGGATGCGCCAATTGGACGTGATCCGCGTGATCGTCAACGCATGAAGGTAACTGAAGAAAATAGTCGTGATGCTAGAACTCATTTCCATGTGTTAGAACGTTTTAATGTTGCAACTTACCTCGAATGTCGTTTAGAAACAGGAAGAACGCATCAAATTAGAGCACATATGAAATATATCAATCATCCAGTGATGGGAGATGAAAAGTATGGGCAGCCATGTCCATATATGGATACACAAGGTCAGGTACTACACGCCAGTGAATTAACGTTAGTTCATCCTACAACAGGGGAAACGATGACATTCCATGCACCACTACCAGAATACTTTGAAAAGTTATTAAATATTCTTCGTAAGAGGGTAGCCTAATGAAACAAAGAAAGACAATTGCGACAAATAGTATTATCGCAATATGTTTTGTGGTATGGGTGTTTATTCAATTATTTCCAAGTGATAGTACAATTACAAATTCAATTTTGATTGGTGCTTTCTATAAACCTTTTGTTTTAGCAGGTGAGTTTTGGCGATTATTAACAGCAGGTTTTGTTCATGTTCATTTATGGCATTTAGCGATGAACATGATGGCTTTATTATCACTTGGCAAAGTCTTTGAACCATTATTAGGGATTAGAAGATATCTGTTGATACTAATACCTTCAATTATTGTGGGATCTCTATTTGTACTAGCTTCACCAGAAAATAGTTTTGTTGTAGGACTTTCTGGTGGTATTTATGGGTTACTAGCAGCGTATGTGACATTGATTTTACGTACTGGTGGTTGGAGAATTCCTCCGGTACGTGCGGCGCTCGTGAATATGTTGTTTATCAATCTCTTATTGAACTTCTTGCCAAATATTTCTGTACACGCACATTTAGGTGGCTTTGTGACAGGACTGATTATGTATGGATTTATTACAACAGATAAAGCAGAGGTTTGCAAACGTGTAAATCATATTGTCGCTCTTGTTGGGTTAGTTGGAGTTTTATGCTTTATTTCATGGCAGAATCGCTATGTCCCAACGCGTTCTCGATATCTAGGGACAGATTTAAAGGTATTGCAAATTTTGAATGATGGTCCATTGCATCAGTATTCTATTTTCTTAGCTGAAAGATTGGATACTGTATATGGATTAGATGATGGATTTGTACAGGTTCTAGGAAAGGAATAGATTATGACAAAACAAGATAATATCTTAAGTTGGGACGAGTATTTTATGGGTCTTGCGCATTTATCAGCCTTACGTTCAAAAGATCCTAATACAAAGGTTGGTGCAGCGATTGTTGATGATAACCACCGCGTTGTATCTGTTGGTTATAATGGTTTTCCAAAGGGATGTTCTGATGAAGTTTTCCCTTGGGGACGTGATGGCGATACTTTGGATTCTAAGTATGCCTTTGTTGTACATGCAGAGTTAAATGCTATTTTAAATTCGAAGTGGCCGGTTACAGGATGTACGATTTATGTATCTTTATTCCCATGCAATGAATGTGCGAAGGCAATTATTCAATCTGGTATTCATCGCATTGTATATGAATCTGATAAATATAATGGAGTTGATACTAATATCGCCAGCAAGCGTATGTTAAAAGCTGCTGGTGTAGAGTTAGTACAACTCAAAGATACAATTCATTTAAATGTTGAAAAGATTCCAAATCCAGAATTATAGAAGATTTGGAATCTTCTCACTTTCTAATGAAAGAAGGTAAAGATGAAAAAATTGATTATCGTAATCCTATTAGTGACTTCAATCCTAGTCGGATGTACGACAAATGAATTAACAAATAAAACAGATACTGAAGAACTAGTGTTTCAACCATACCTAGAAATCCAGAAAAACTCATCTATTTCGTTAGGGATACACAACGTACCTGAAGGATATATGGTTCCCGCAAAACAACAGGGTAAAGTTGTACGCTTTGACTACATGACAAATACCTATGACTATCAAGACAGAGTCATGAAGAAATATGCGTATGTATATATTCCGTACGGATATGAAACAAGTACAGAACGATATGATGTTGTGTATACCATGCATGGTCATACGGGAGATGTAACTTCCTTTCCGGGTGAATTAGATGATTTAACAGATATAAAAAATGTAATTGATCATCTGATTGAAAAGAAAGAGATGAAGCCAATGTTAATGGTATTTGCGTCCTATTATCACGATAATGTCGATATGGATACAGATGATTATGATGCAAGTTTAACGGAAGCTTTTGGCAAAGAACTACAGAATGATTTGATACCACAATTTGAAAATGCATATCATACATATGCTAGCTCTACAAGTGAAGAAGACTTAATCGCTTCAAGAGATCATCGTATCTTCTTGGGATTTTCCATGGGTGCCGTCACAACATGGTATCGCATGATGGATAGCATGAGATACTTTAGATACTATGTGCCTTTTAGTGGATCGCTATACTGGGGAAACCGTACTACAGTAGCGCAATATGGTCGTGATAATCCAGCTTGGACAGCACAACTTTTAGAAAATGCAATCATTGCACAAGGATATACAGCAGACGACTTTTATGTATTAACACTTACAGGCACAAAGGATTTTGCGTATCGAACGGTAAAGATGCAAATAGACGATATGAAACAACATCCAGACATATTTCATTATGATAGTGATGAAGTAGAAGGAAATTTTACATTATTACTTGCCGCAAATGAAGAACATGACTATCATGCGAAAAGATTATATATCTTTAATTCTCTACCAATTCTTAGTCAGATGATAGCGAAGAGGGATGCGTTAAGTTCGTTAATTCATGATTGACGAATCAGATTGAATATTGTATCCTAGTTAACAGAAAAAACAGGCTTTAATATAGTACGAGATACTATGAAGGCGATGATAGATTACACTCTAGTAGTTTTTTTAGAGGAACTTGTAATAGATTACTTACAACCTTTGTATATTTTGTGCAAAGGTTGTTTTTTTTATGAAAAAGGAGAATGTAAAATGAAGAAGACATCGAGAAATCTGACAGTGAAAATGATGGGTGCATTAGGCTGTGGTCTCATTGTTGGTTTATTAGTGATTTTTCTAAGAGAAATATTAATGAAGGGAAATCAGGCAGAACTATGGAATACGATTAATAATCTGTTTTTCGCAGATATTTCTGCCGAAGGAAATGAGAAAGCGATTGGTATCTTCTACATTGTTGGACAATTATTCGTACGTGCATTACAAGTAGTTATCATTCCAATGGTATTTACAAGTATTGTACTAGCAATGATACATATTTCTGATACAAAGAAGTTAGGTCGTATCTCTGGTAAGACAATTGGATATTTTATGTTAACAACGATATGTGCCATTGTGATTGCGGCACTGGCAG
The DNA here is from genome assembly GCF_963517755.1 of uncultured Solobacterium sp. Classification (NCBI taxonomy): domain Bacteria; kingdom Bacillati; phylum Bacillota; class Erysipelotrichia; order Erysipelotrichales; family Erysipelotrichaceae; genus Solobacterium; species uncultured Solobacterium sp. Next base: position 125,404 of record NZ_CAUQGG010000001.1, on the reverse strand, counting down.
GGCTTGTAGCATATAATGCAGGGGTATTTACCAATAGTGCCGTAGACTTAACACAAGCTACTGGAACAGCTGCTAAAAATCCTCTTATGATTGTTGTTAATGCGATTCCAAACAATATTACTACAGCATTTGGGAATAATGGTGCAGTACTTGCGGTAGTAGTTAGTGCAGCGATGGTAGGTATCTGTATCAATCACTTACAGGATAAAGTTACAGTACTTGTAAAACTATGCGAAGAAATTAACGCAATTATAACGGTATTCCTAGATATTGTTATCAATCACTTTGGACCAATTGCCATCTTCTGCTTAATTGTTAGAACTTGTGCAAGTTATGGTGTAACACACCTACAACCTGCTATCGCTTATGTACTCTTAACGGTATGTATCTTATTACTTGTGCTTGTGACGGGATATGCGTTATTTATTAAATTATCAACTGGTTTAAATCCAATTCCATTTGTTAAGAAGATATTTAAGGTAGCATTATTTGGATTCTCAACATCTTCCAGTGCCGCAACGCTTCCACTAAACATGAAGACAACTATTGAAGAACTTGGTGTAAATGAGGAAATCGCATCCTTTGTACTGCCACTTGGTATGACAGTTAACATGGATGGTACTGCAATTATGCAGGTTATCGCAACGATCTTTATTGCTGGATGTGCTGGATATCCAATGACATTTACAAGTATTCTTACAATCGGTTTCCTAGCAATCGTTGCATCTGTAGGAACACCAGCAGCACCTGGTGCAGGTGCAGTCATTCTATTTACAATCCTAAGTGGTGTAGGTTTCAACAATGAACTTGCATTAATGACATATACATTAATTCTCGCAATCAACCGTCCGATTGAGATGCTAGTAACATCCCTCAATGTAGTTGGTGATAGTGCTTGTGCAATCGCCGTTGCAAAGAGTGAAGGAGCATTAGATGTAGAAGCATACGAAAAACTATAATCAAATTCATATACAAAATACAGGAGGAGAACAAAATGAGTAAAGAAGTAATCATCGCATGTGACTTTAACAGCCAGGAAAAAACACTAGAGTTTCTACAACAATTCAAGGATGAAAAACCATATGTCAAGATTGGTATGGAAGTCTTCTATGGTAATGGTCCAGAAATCGTTAGACAAATCAAGCAGCAAGGACATCAAATCTTTCTTGATTTGAAATTACACGATATTCCTAATACGGTTTATCATGCGATGAGCATGCTTGCACAGTTGGATGTTGACATGGTCAATGTCCATGCGGCAGGAACAATTGAAATGATGAAGGCTGCACGCAAAGCATTAGATGATCATGGAAGCAAGGCAATCTTACTTGCGGTAACACAATTAACCAGTACAACAGAGGAAGCTATGCACGAAGAATTACTCATTCCACAAACGATGCAGGAAACAGTTGCTCAATACGCATTAAATGCGAAGAAGGCAGGTTGTGATGGTGTAGTATGTTCTCCATTGGAAGTAGAAATTGTTAAAAAGGTATGTGGCGAAGACTTCCAAACGGTTACTCCAGGTATTCGCTTTGCGACAGATAGCAAGGGTGACCAAAAGCGTGTGACTACACCTGCAATTGCACATCAATTGGGTTCTGACTATATCGTTGTAGGAAGATCTATTACAAAAGCAGAAAATCCAGTAGAAGCGTATCGCTTAGCCACAAAACAATTTCAGACAGGAGAAGAATAAGATGAAAAAACGTATTGCCAAAGACCTATTAGACATCCAAGCAGTATTTTTAAAGCCACAAGACCCATTTACATGGGCGAGTGGTATCAAGTCTCCAATCTATTGTGATAATCGTTTGACGCTTTCTTATCCAAAGGTTCGTGAAGATGTAGAAAATGCTTTAGCAGAAATTATTCGTAAAGAATATCCATCATGTAATATGGTTATGGGTACAAGTACTGCAGGTATTGCGCATGCGGCAATCGTTGCCACAATACTTGGTTTCCCAATGGGGTATGTACGTACATCTTCAAAAGATCATGGACGTCAAAATCAAATTGAAGGTAAGCTCATAGATAACGCAAAGATTGTGGTTATTGAAGACTTGATTTCTACGGCAGGTTCAGCCGTTGAAGTTGTAGAAGTACTACGTAAAGAAGGAGCGGAAGTATTAGGTATCGCATCTATCTTTACGTATGGTATGCGTAAGGCGACAGAGCGTTTGGCAGAACACAATGTACGGAATGTATCTGCTTCTGATTACGATACACTGTTATCAGTTGCAGTAGCAGAAAATTACATCAAAGACAGTGATGTAGAAGCACTCTTACACTTTAGAAATAATCCAAGTGATGAAAGCTGGATGTTAAAATAATTCTTTCAAATTATCATTAACTCTTTTATAATGGCATACATGGACAGAAGAAAATTAGTAACACTTACAAATCTTTGTATGATTACCAAAGGTGATGAAATTCTTGTTATCGATAGACAAAAGAAAGATTGGCCGGGGTTTACCTTTCCTGGTGGTCATGTAGAGGATGATGAATCGATTGTTGATTCTGTAATCCGTGAGGTAAAAGAAGAAACAGGATTAAATATTCAAAACCCTAAACTTTGCGGAGTGAAAGATTGGGTAAATTCTGATGGTAGCCGGTATATCGTATTCTTGTATACATGTAATACTTTTACTGGTGATATTATCTCTTCTAATGAGGGAAATGTATCTTGGATAAAGCGTGAAGACTTTTTGAAATTGAAGTTATCAGTCGACATGGATGTTTTGATTCGTGTATTTGAAGATCCTGATATTACAGAGTTTTACTATCAAAAAGTAAATGAAGAATGGAATATACACTTAAAGTGATATTCTGTTTTTTTCTTTTACGATATGAACGTGATACTATAGTAGTAGATATAAAGTTCGTTCATTAGGAGGAATCATTATGTATATTGAGATAATGCAGCCAGTGTTTATTCTGATGGTGATTTTAGTTGTAGGAATTTTTGTTTTTGCGACAACATTGCAAAGATATCACTCTGCAGGAGAGAAAACCGATATTCGTAATTATAATGACTATGGTGAACCAGCAAAATCACTCTATACGAGTCGATATTTATTTAGCTTTCATAAAGATATTGATGTAACGGATGAAAATGATAATGTAGTCTATCATTCATCTTCAAAATTATTTTCTTTTACAAATGAAACAACGATTACGGATGCACAAGATAGAGTTGTCGCAAAGATTGAAAGAAAGTTATTTTCACTTCACTTAATTCACTACATTGATATCGTTGGTGGAACGTCATTTGAACTTTCTAAAGACTTATTCCGCTTTTTGGATATGAAATTTACCATTGATGAACTTGGTTGGACTTTACAGGGTGATTTTACAAATTTGAACTTTGTATTATATAACAATCAAGAACGTGTCATTGCGGTTGTAGGACAGAAACTATTATCTATGCGTGATAAATATTGTATTGATTTGTATGATGTAAATGAAGAAACGACTGTAGTCGCGATTGTCATCACGTTAGAGAATATGCTGATGGCTAGAAGAAACGCAAATCGTTCTTCATCTCATTCTCATAATAGTAATATGTAAGTTATAAAAATACGTGTATTGATGATTCATACACGTATTTTTTCTGTATTTTTAAAATGTAATTTAGCAATTTCCCCAAGGCGCTCGAGTCCATATCGTTCAACAAACGCTTGTGCAACGATATCTACTTTATCTCCTGATCCTTTCGGTAGAGTCATGTTATATTTTTTCTCCATTTCTTCCCATGTTTTTAGAAAACCATAACGTGAGATGATAGAACCAACAGCGACGGATAAGTATTTATCTTCTGCTTTTGTTTCAAAATGAATACCACGAATAATTTGTGGCTCATTTTTCAGATAGCGATAATAAGAAGTTTCTGGTGTAAATTGATCAATAATCTTAAAACTTGGAAGTTCTATTTTCTTAGCAAGGTTGATATAGGCTTGGTTATGCAACTTTGCCTTAATAGCGTTTAGGTTATTTGACTCATGTACTCGATTGTATTTTTGTGGAGGTACAATCAATAAACTATGAGGAATACGCTCCATAAGTAAAGGTCCAATCTTTAACATATCCGCATCACTCATTTGTTTAGAGTCACGTACACCAAGCTTTATAAGGAAATCGACATTATCTTGTGTAACGTAACTAGCACATACACATACTGGCCCAAAGTAATCGCCAGTACCAACTTCATCACTACCCGCTTGGGGATATTGATTTGTCGTAGCGGTATTTGGAATTTCATCTTGTCCCTGCATAAAAGCTGCTGCGTATACATTTGCGTCTTTTCCTTGGAATACAGTTTTACCTGATGTATAACAAGTAATGACACAGTTTTCTGGTTTTAATTGCCATTTTGCATACTGTGGAGGTGTAGTTTGAAATTCGCTAAAAGTTTTGAACAATTGTTCCTCTTGAAACGATTTGAGTTTTAAAGTAATTGTGTTATTCATGCATTATATTTTATCATGCTGTTGGAAGTTTGCACTGTTTTGTTTTATCATCTTTATAGAGGAGGATTCTTTATGTTCACTTTACAAGAAAATTGGGCAATTTATTTTAGTGCTTTTATCGTTATATTTTTTGTTTTAAAAGCAGCGCAAGGATACAATACCGGTATTTTACGCCGGTTGATAGGACTTGTAGGTTCTATTATTTCATATTGGATTGCTTGGATATTATGTGGTGTATTTGCAAAATACGTTACAATTGTTCCGAGTAAATATCTTGGTTTAGCAGGTTCGCCATTAGAGGAAGTTGCGAAAACATATGTTAATCAGATAGCTTGGTTTATCTTATTATTCTTAGTTTTGCGTATTTTATTCTTTGTAGTTGACCGCATCGCAAAGGGCGTACATAAAGTTCCTGGAATTCATGCGATTAGTGCGCTATTAGGTGCTGCTTTTGGTGTTTTAGAGGCCTTTGTATGGATTGTTGTGATTACGGTATTCTTATGTACACCACTCTTTAAGAATAGTAGCTATATTGTAGAAAATTCCTTGTTTAAACAAGTAAACCAAGTGACACAGCTGGTTGCAAAGGATTATTTAGGGCCATTATTTAGTAGTGAAGGTTTCTCAAAGATTGAAGATGGCACAAAGACATTAACTGATTTACAACGAAACGCAGTTGAAAACTGGTTAAAAGATAATGGGTTTGTTGATGAAAGTAAACTGATGAAATAGGAGTTAGTATGAGTGTAATTGGTAGTCTAGAATTGAATGTGATATTAGAACAGGTAAAAAAACAATGTTCTTTTTCACTTGGCATTGAATACGTAGATACCATCAAACCATCATTTGACCCACTTGTGATACGTCGTGAACATGCATACATGAAAGAAGCACTTGCAATGTGTATTCATGAAGATCGTTTACCAATGTCTCAAATAAAGGATTTAAAAGATATTTTATTAAACGCAAAAAAGGGTAGAACTTTAACCGCACAAGAATTAATTGATGAGATGTTTTTGATACAAGGCATTCAAGGAATATTAAATTATTTTAAATCGATGAATGCTTTAGCACACGAACATCTACAAGACCTATATGATACATTAATTGTTCATGAGAAAATCGCAAAAGAGATAGGTAATTGTTTAAATCAATATGGTGAAGTAATGGATAAAGCTTCGACAGAGTTAAAGTCGATTCGTAGTAGTTTATCGCGCATTGATGGTGAAATCGCAACTGCCGCAAATCGATTTGTAGTAAGTCATTCAGATAGTGTGGTTGACTCTATTGTGACAATGCGAAATGGTCGTGCAGTTATCTTGGTGAAAGCATCAGATAAGAATATGTATGGTGGTTTACTGCATGGTGATAGTGCGTCAAAACAAGCATCATATATTGAACCTGCATCACTTGTTGGTTTAAATAATCGTAAGATGGAACTTGTTGAGAAAGAAAAAGAGGAGATTCATCGTATCTTGACGATGTTATCAAGAAGTGTATCATCGATTGCGGATGAAGAAATATCCAATATTGAAACATGTGGTATCTTAGATGCTATCTTTGCGAAAGCTCAATGGGGTAAACTTCATGATGGTGTTGCGGCCGAACTCACAGAACAAAAGGAAATTGAAATTATACGTGCCAAACATCCTCTTATTGATCCAAAGAAGGTAGTGGCGAATAACTATCATTTACGTGATCCAAAACGTATTCTTTTAATTACTGGTCCAAATACAGGTGGCAAAACTGTATCTATGAAAGTGATTGGTCTATTCGTCTTAATGACTTATGTTGGTATTCCTGTCACTGCAGAAAGTGCTATCATTCCTTTCTTTGATAATGTGTTTGTGGACATTGGTGATGATCAATCTGTTGTAGAATCTTTATCAAGTTTTAGTGCACATATCAAGAAACAAGCTGAAATTATTCGTAGCGCAACAGAAAATAGTTTAGTACTCATGGATGAAGTTGGCTCTGGTACAGATCCTAAAGAGGGTGAGAGTCTGGCAATTTCTATCTTGAATTATTTAAGAGATGTTAAAGCAACATGCGTTGCAACAACACACTATGGCCGTTTAAAAGCATATGGCAAACGCCACGACGATATTATGGTCGCAAGTGTTCAATTTGACCAAGAGAAGCTAGAGCCTACATATCGTTTTATCGAAGGTTTAACAGGACAATCGAATGCGTTTGAAATTGCGGAACGATATGGGTTGCCTAAATCAATTATTAAGTATGCTTCTTTCTTAAAAGAACAAGCCAAATCACAAGAAGATATTTTGATTGAACGTTTAGAAACACAGTTAAATGAAACAACCTTAAAGAATGATGAGCTTAGTCAAAAGATTGCGGAAGTAAAGGCATTACAGGAATCTCTTATTAAAGAGCGTAATCAACTCTTAAAAGAAAAAGATGATTGGCAAAAGAATGCACAAGCTGAAGCCAACCAATACATTGAAGAAGCACAAAATAAGGCAGATGAAATTCTTGCACAAATGCGCAATGAACAAGCAAAGTATCATGAAGTGCTCAATGTACGTAATCAATTAAAGAAGATTCAACCACTCGAAGAAGTGGATGAAACGAATTATGACAATATCACCTATCATGTTGGTGATGCGGTAGAACTACGTTCTTCCAATCAAGTATGCGAAGTAATCAAGATTGGAAGAAAAGAAATTACTGTGAGTCTTAATGGTAGAATGATTCATGTAAAGAAAAATCAGATTCGCCCAAGTTCACATGTCATTCCAAAGAACAAGACAAATACATCTGTACATATACGTTCACATAACATCTATGCAAGCATGTCACTTGAATGTAACTTAATTGGTATGCATGTAGATGAAGGAATTGAAAAGATGAAAGACTATATGGATCAAGCAAAGATTCATGGTCTTAAGACATTCCGTATTATTCATGGAGATGGTACAGGTAAGTTACGTAAGGCTGTACATGATAAATTACGTAGTGATAAGTCGGTTAAAGAATTTAGACTAGGAATGCCTCAAGAAGGTGGAACAGGCGCAACTGTAGTAACATTAAACTAAAGGAATACAATGGATAAAGAATATATCAAAGCAAAACTAAAGAACTTACCAAATGAACCAGGTAGTTATCAGATGAAGGATAAAAACGGAGAAATCATCTACGTTGGTAAGGCAAAGAATCTTCATAATCGTGTGAACCAATACTTTGTTGGTGCGCACGATTTTAAGACGACTAAAATGGTTAGTAATATCGATGATTTTGACTTTATCGTCACACGAAGTGAAAAAGAAGCTTTGGTATTAGAAATTAACTTAATCAAGAAATATCGTCCAAAATATAATATTCAATTTATCGATGATTCATCTTATCCATATATCAAACTGACGAAAGAAAAGTATCCACGTTTATTAATAGCACGCGATGCAAAGAAAGATAAGAAGGCAAAGTACTTTGGACCATTTCCAGATGCGACAGCTGCTAGAACAACTTTAAAACTATTACAATCACTCTATCCATTTAGAAGATGTACACACTTGGAACCTAAGGTATGCTTGTACTATCACATGCATCAATGTATTGGACCATGTGAATTTGATATAGATCCAAAGGTCTATGATGAGATGAGCGATAAAGTTGTTCGTTTCATGAATGGTGATACCAAAGATGTAGAAGTCGAGTTACAAACAAAGATGTTAGAAGCTAGCCAAGCACTTGAGTTTGAAAAAGCGCAAGAATATAAAGAGATGTTAGAGTCAATACGCCATGTAGTAAATGACAAGCAAAATATTGAAAAAGATAACCGCGGCTCACGAGATGTTTTTGCTTGGTATGCTAAAAAAGGTTATCTTGCGATTACTGGATTCTTAGTGCGTGAAGGAACAATTCTGAACAAGGAATTCCGACTTAGACCACTTTATGGTGATGCAGAAGAAGAATTTACATCTTTCTTAGTACAGTATTACCAAGAGCATCCATCTGTTCGCGAACTTGTATTGCCGATGGAGTTAGATGTTACAGCATTACAGGAAGTATTAGATATGCCTATCTTTCAACCGCAAAAGGGTTATAAAGTGAAACTCTTAGATATGTGCGTTGAAAATGCTAAAAAACAATTAGACCTTAAGTTCAATGCGGTCGCAAGACAAGATAAATTAACAGAACAAGCTGTATCACAGCTTTGTGAAATTGCAAAACACCCGATGAATCGTGTTGAGTTATTTGATAACTCTCATATTAGTGGGGCTTTTACAGTTGCCTCATGTGTTATATATGAAGATGGATATCCAGATCGTAAGAATTATCGCTTATATAAGCTACATACAGGGAATTCTGATGTGGATTCAATGAAGGAAGTTATCTATCGCCGTTATTTCCGTATGCTAAAAGAAGGGACTAGAATGCCAGATGGTATTATTGTTGATGGTGGTAGAACACAGATTGACGCAGCAAAGGAAATTCTAGATTCACTTGATTTATCGGATGCAATCAAGTTAATGGGTTTGGTAAAGGATGATAAACACAGCACAAATGCCTTAATGGATACAAACGGTGATATCTTTGATATCGATAAAGATTCTGGTTTATTCTTCTTGCTAACACGTATGCAGGATGAAGTTCACCGTGTTGCGATTACGTATCATCGAAAGCTGCGCACAAAGGCACAGACTAAATCTGTTTTAGATGAGATTGCCGGTGTAGGTCCTAAACGTAAGAAGTTATTATTAAAGGAGTTCGGCAACTTCACAAATCTAAAAGCCGCAACGGCTGAAGACATTGCGAAGGTTGTACCTTTAGAAGTAGCAAAAGCTGTATATGATGCATTGCATCAAGCATATGAAAATACCGATGCATAAAGCACATCGGTATTCGTTTTATTTGGTGAATATACGTTTGAAGACTTCACTATTACCACGTCTTACAAACTCACGTTTACCAGCTGTTAGGTAACCTTTAAGGCCTTGTAAGTCCTCATCTTGACGATAAGTTAGAATGATAGAAACAACGATAGGAAGAAGAATCTTAATGAGTTGCTTCTGAATTTTCTTCTTTACTTTATTTTGCTCATCGATTGCGTTTGAAACGTATTGTAAATGATCAACTTTAGCTTTAATCACTTGAATATTAACATTAGTAGTCTTTATTAATTTTTGGAAGTTCATCATTTTTAATAAAAATATGGTGAGATAACATATAAGAAATGCGCATGCGGCATATAAGAAATACATGTTGTAGGGATAAATATTCATATAAATACGCTCCTTAATGGTATTTTAACATGTTTATCTCTTTTACGTATGACAAAGATTCATTATAATAGTTACAACGGTGAACGAAATGTCAAAGGATATTATATTGGTGAGTGACTCTCATAGACAAACGGAATGTTTAAAACAGATTCGCAAGATGTATCCCGATGCATATGCATACTTACATGCGGGTGATAGTGAACTGCCTAGGCAATTAACAGAAGGATATGCATGCGTACAAGGCAATTGCGATTACTACGGCGATTATGAGTCTGAACTTGTATTTGAAGTAGAAGGCCACCATATTTTATTGGTGCATGGTCATCATGATATTGGATATGGCTCGTTATTTGGTCTAGTACGACATGCAAGAGAGCGCGGTTGTGATATTGTATGCTTTGGACATACGCATGTTCCATATGATGAACAGTTTGAAGAGATTCATTTATTTAACCCTGGTTCACTTAGCTATAATCGTGACGGTTCTAAGCCATCGTATATGATTTTACATTTTGATGGACAACAAGTATCTGCAGAATTAAAACGATATAAAATGTAAATTTAATCTTGAAAACTGATAGATATTTTGATATATTAATTGTGCTGTCCTCGTAGCTCAGCTGGATAGAGCTCACGCCTTCTAAGCGTGTGGTCAAGAGTTCGAATCTCTTCGAGGACGCCATATAGAAAAGATACCGTCGGCAATCAGTCGACGGTATCTTTTATCTAGGAGGCTATATGACAAATTACTACGATGAAATTCTTACTGAGATAGAAGGTTTAATGCAACAAGGCAAATATGGTGATGCGAATTTCTTAGTTCAAAAAGAATTGAATATGCCATATATTCCTATTGATATCGAACAAAAATTAAAAAGTTATAAAAGAGAACTAAACTATCGCTTGAGCGATGTAAAAGAGATTAAAGAAGATAGTTTGGATTCTCTATTAAGAAAGTTAAAAGGAAAGCCAAAGTCACAATTAGCAGCTGCCAGTGTATTGGTAACACGTAACTTGCGAGATTGCCTTGTTGAGATTAAAGATTATTTATCTAAAGATCCATGTCCAGAGGCAGCTGCGTTATTGATTGAAGGTCTTTCTGAACAAGAAATTTCTGATGAATTTACACTGATTAAGAATGGCGTTGAATATACATTCTGGTCAGATGATATTGTTCCTGTACATAAGTCTGAAGGTTTCTTGAAGGCACAATCCTATCTAAAAGATTGGTTAGAGAATGATCATCCAAATTTCTATGAGATGGCTAGGACGTTATTAATTCATGAAGTATATGTATTTTTACCGCTGTCTTATGATGTGGACGAAGCAGAAGATTTAGCACTTGCAATGCTGAAACAAGTATCAGATATGATGGATGAAGGGGAAATCTATCAGAAAGTATCTAAACAACTTGCATATGTGAAAACATTGCATTGACTTTCATCCCTAAACTTTGTAGGATATTAGCAGGCATAGTGGTCGAGTGCTAAAATCGACCGTAATATAGTAAAAACATAGCCGAAATATTGTATCTTTGGTATAATATGCAAGCAATAAAAAAGCGAAAAGGAGTTAATAAGATGTCAAATTGGACACTCAAAGAAAAATCAGTTGGAGATTTAACAGTTAAAATTGAAGGTAAAGAATGGGCAGATGCAGTAAAGAAGGCATTCAATAAGATTGCTAAGAATGTATCTATCAATGGTTTCCGTAAGGGACAGGCACCTAAGGCTTTGATCGAAAAGCGTGTTTCTGATAACGAAAGATTCATCACAGCTGTAGATGATAACGCAAACGTATGGATGCGTGCAGCATTAGAAGCTGAAAAATTAGTACCTATTAGCCAACCACAGTTGGATATTAAGTCTATTGATGCAAATGGTGTTGAATTAGTATTTACATTTGCTGTTATGCCTGAAGTGAAGTTAGGCGATTATAAGGGATTAGAATACAATCTTGATGAAGTTGCTGTAAGCGATGAAGAAGTTGAGGCTGAATTAAACCGTATGCGCGAGCAGTATGCAGAAGTTCAGACTAAGGATGGCGCTGCTGCTGAAGGCGATACAGTGAATATTGACTACGAAGGTTTCAAGGATGGTGTTGCATTTGATGGTGGTAAGGGTACTAATTATGATTTAGTATTAGGTTCCCATTCCTTCATCCCTGGATTTGAAGAACAGTTAGTTGGCGTTAAGGCTGGTGAAGAAAAGGAATTAAATCTTACATTCCCAGAGAATTACCATGCTGAAGATTTAAAGGGCGCAGCTGTTGTATTCAAAGTTAAGGTTAACGAAGTTAAGACTAAGGTATTACCAGAAGTTAACGATGACTTTGCAAAGGATGTTAATGCTGCCGGTGTTGAAACAGTCGCTGACTTAAAGAACATGATTCGTACACGTATCGAAGATGGTAAGAAGTCTCAGGCTGAAAACAAGGCTGATACAGCACTAATGGATAAGTTAGTTGAAAATGCAGAAATTGACTTACCAGAAGTACTTGTTGAAGAAGAAGTGAATAACCAAATTCAACAGTTAGCACAACAGATTTCTCAATATGGTATGAACTTCAACCAATACTTATCTATGATGGGCAAGAAGATTGAAGATGTTCGTGCTGAATATACTGATAACGCTACTAAGACAGCGAAGTTAAGATTGATTCTTGAAGAGATTGCTAAGGTTGAAGCTTTAGAGCCAACTGAAGAAGATCTTGAAAATGAATACAACAACATCGCTGCACAGTACAATATGCCGGTTGAACAAGTGAAAACATATATCAGTGTAGATATGTTGAAGCGTGATGTTCGTAACGAAAAGGCGTATGCATTCGTTAAGGAAAACGCTGCTGGTGGCAAGAAGCCTGCGAAGAAGGCTGCTAAGAAGACAACAAAGAAAGCAGAGAAGACTGAAGCTACAGAAGAAAAGCCGGTAAAGAAGACAACACGTAAAAAGAAGAGCGAAGTAGAAGAAACTGCTGAGTAATTCGTTTACAATATAGAATGTTAATAAGACGCTGCTCGCGTCTTATTTTCAAAAGTGATTCAGGAGGTATGAATATGAGCGAAAATGTGAATGTTCGTGTACCTGTCGTATGTACTAGAGGAATTGTTGTATTCCCTGGACATGATGTAATGATTGAAGTAGGAAGACCAAAATCAATCAATGCCGTGAATGAGGCAGGTGCCTCATACGACAGTATGGTTTGGCTTGTTTGTCAGAATGATATTATGGTAGACAATCCAACAGAGAAAGATTTATATACAGTCGGAACAATTGCGAAGATCAAAGTTGTACGTAAGAAAGAAGGTTTCATGCGTGTGACTTTTACTGGCATGCGTCGTGCGAAGTTAGCGAAACTTTACGATAGTAAAGAGCTAATGTATGCAGATGTTACTCCATTAACCGATTCTTATGGTGATAAGAGCGAAGAATACGCATTGGTGAAAAAGGTAGTTGATAAATTAGAAGGAATGGCGCAGGTAGCTGCAGTATTTCCACCTGAGGTTGTACAACAGTTATCTCTTGGTGTAAATGCTGAAACATTAGGGGATCAATTTGGTCAATATTTTAGTTTATTTGACCAAGCAACTCGTCAGCGTTTATTAGAAACGACAAACGTTAATGATCGTTTATTGTTAATCGTTGAAGAGTTGGAAAAACAGCAGCGTTATTCTGAACTTGAGACAGTCATCAATGATCGTGTTAAAGATCGTATTGATGATAGTCAAAAAGAATACTATCTACGTGAAAAACTAAAGGCTATTAAAGAAGAACTTGGTGATGTATCTAATATGACAGATGATGTCGCTGAGTTACGTGAACAGATTGAAAAAAATCCTTATCCAGAACATGTTAAACAAAAGGCACGTGAAGAGTTACGTAAATATGAAATGCTTCCTCCAGGAAGTGGAGAAGCAAGTGTTTCTCGTAACTATTTAGATTGGCTATTAACAGTTCCGTGGTGGCAAACTACAGAAGATATTGAAGATTTAAAGGCTGTACGTAATGTCCTTGATGAAGACCATTATGGTCTTGATAAGATTAAGGATCGTATTATGGAGTATTTAGCCGTAAAGCAGATGACACAATCTCTTAACAGCCCAATCTTGTGCTTAGTAGGTCCTCCAGGTGTTGGTAAGACTTCGTTAGCAAAGTCGATTGCTCGTGCATTAGACCGTAAGTTTGTAAAGATGTCTGTAGGTGGTGTGCGTGATGAAGCTGAAATTCGTGGCCATCGTCGTACATATCTTGGTTCAATGCCAGGTCGCATCATTCAAGGAATGAAGCGTGCTGAGGTATTAAATCCAGTATTTTTAATTGATGAATTAGATAAGATGGGTGCTGACTACAAAGGTGATCCAAGTGACGCAATGCTTGAGGTTTTAGACCCTGAGCAAAATGCAGTATTCTCAGATCACTATCTTGAAGAGCCATATGATTTATCTAAGGTCATGTTTATTGCGACGGCAAACTACTTAGAAAATATTCCTGGTCCTTTGCGTGATCGTTTAGAGATTATTGATTTGTCTTCTTATACAGAACTCGAGAAGGTAAGTATTGCCAAGGATTATTTGGTGCCTAAACAACTAAAAAACAATGGTCTAAAGCCAGCACAGTTTAAATTGAAAGATACAGAGATTCTATACTTGATTCGTCATTACACACGTGAAGCGGGTGTTCGTCAATTAGAGAGAATTATTGCGTCATTATGCCGTAAGACTGTTCTAGCAATTTTACGTGATAATAAGAAATCAATTACTGTTACCAAGAAACAAATTGGTGAATGGTTAGGGAAGATTATCTTTGAATATGGTAATAAAGAAAAGAAGAATCAAATTGGTTGCGTAACTGGTCTTGCCTATACACAGTTTGGTGGCGATGTACTTCAGATTGAAGTAAACCACTTCGAAGGTAAAGGTAGACTTGTTATTACGGGTCAATTAGGAGATGTTATGAAGGAAAGTGCATCTATTGCGCTTGACTATGTAAAGGCTCATGCGAAAGAGTTAAATATTGACCCTAAATTCTTTGATTCCAATGACATTCATATTCATGTGCCAGAAGGTGCAGTTCCAAAGGATGGTCCTTCAGCTGGTGTTACTCTAACAACTGCGATTGTTTCTGCACTTACAGATACACCGGTCTATCGTGATATTGCGATGACTGGTGAAGTAACACTGCGTGGTAATGTATTACCAATTGGTGGCTTAAGAGAGAAGTCGTTAGCTGCACACCGTGTTGGTATTAAGAAAGTCTTGATTCCAAAGAATAATGTTCGCGACTTAGATGATGTACCAGAAACAGTGAAAAAGGCAGTTACATTTATTCCTGTTGAGACTGTTTCTCAAGTGCTTAGGGAGGCGTTGGTGCACTAATGCAGTACCATGATGCATTCCTGCTAAAGACAGCAGCGTTAGAGACACAGTGGCCTGTGAGTGATTTACCTGAAATTATCTTTGTAGGAAGATCGAATGCAGGAAAAAGTACACTTATTAATGGCTTAGTGAATCGTAAAAACTTAGCATACTCTGGTAAGACACCAGGTAAGACAAGACTTTTGAATTTCTTCTCTGTCGATAACAAGGTTGTATTTACGGATGCACCTGGGTATGGTTATGCGACAAGTGATCGTCAAAGTGCTTTGGCATTCGCTAAGTTAATTGATCCATATTTTGCAAAAAGAGATCAGTTAAAAGCAATGATTATTGTATTGGATGCTAGAAGAGTTCCAAGTAATGACGATATACAAATGGTTGAATATGGCAAAGAATCACATCTAGCAATCTTTGCGGTATGCACGAAAATTGATAAGTTATCGAGAAGTCAAATGTTACAGAATTTAAAAAAGATTTCTGCAACTCTAGGTATCCAAGAGAATGCATTAATTCCTGTGAATTCTGAGAAAAAACAAGGCTTAGAAGTTGTTTGGGAAAAGATTGACCAACTTATAGCACAATAGATGGTTTCTACTTCGGTAGATACCATCTTTTGTTTTTACTTTGTCCATCTAAAAGCGTATTATGCTAAAATAATATTGAAATATTAGAGGTATCCTATGAAGATTATGATAGCGACAGGGGGAACTGGTGGTCATATTAACCCTGCACTAGATTTTGCACATATATTGAAACTACGTAATCCAGAAAATGAAGTTATTTTTGTGGGTTCTGATAACCGTATGGAAGCCACTGTCATTCCAGATGCTGGTTATAAATTCTATGGTTTGCATATTACAACAACAGCAGGTTCCATTATTTCAAAAGTGAAATATGCAACGTCGTTGATGCAAGCATATTTTGAATTAAAACAGATATTAAAGCAGGAGAAACCAGATATTTGTATTGGGTTTGGAAATTATATTAGTGTTCCGTTAATTCTTGCGGCACATCATCTCGGCATCAAAACAATGTTACATGAACAGAATAGCTTTGCTGGTAAAGCAAATAAATTTTTAAGTCATTTTGTAGACGCGGTTGTAGGATGTTATGAAAGCAATAAATTACAGATGTCGAAAGCAAATGTACGTATTTTAGGAAATCCATCCGCATCTGTTGTAAAGGATGTCGTTTTTAATCCAGAAGTGATTGAGAAAATAGGATTATCTAAAGATATTCCATTTGTTGTATTTATGATGGGATCGTTAGGATCATCATCTGTTTCAAAAGTTATTGATGAAGCAATTCCACTTTTTGATTATGACTTTCAGGTTATAATTGTAAACGGTAAAGCAAATTCTTATCAGTTTCAAAATACAGATTTCAACAATATAAAGTTTGTACCATATATCGATGGTAAACAAGCATTAAAGGGATGTACACTTGCTGTTACACGTGCAGGTGCTACAACAATCTCAGAAATTTGTGCTTTACCTGCAGCTGCTGTGTTGATTCCTAGCCCATTTGTTGCAAATAACCATCAGGTTTATAACGCAAAAGAACTGGCTGAAAAAGATGCGGCAATTATGATTGAAGAGAATGAGTTGAGTCCCCAATTACTGGCTACAACTGTAAATATGCTTGTTCATGATCAACTAAGATGCAACAAGTTAAAAGAAAATGCCCATAAGCTTGCTAAAGTGAATGCGGCAAATCAGATGATTGATTGGATTGAGGAGGTATTACATGGATAAAATTTTAGAGCGATTGAGCTTTTACGCTACTACAGAAGCAGATAAACCTTTAAGAATGATGACAACACTACGTATTGGTGGAAACGCAAAGTATGTTGTATACCCAGAAACTTATATTGCGATTGATGGAATCTTTCGTATTATCGAAGAGAATCAACTTCCATTTAAAGTAATTGGTAAGGGTAGTGATTTACTTTGTTCTGATGATGAATTTAATGGGGTTGTTATCTGCTTAGATCGTTTCTTTAACCATCAATACTTTGATGGAAATGACCTCGTAGCAGAAGCAGGGTGCTCAATTATTTCTTTATCGACAGAAGCGATGAAGCGCGGTCTTTCTGGATTGGAGTTTGCTAGTGGTATTCCTGCTACTGTAGGTGGATGTATTTTTATGAATGCAGGTGCTTATAATATCAGCATGAAAGATGTTATCAAAGAAGTACTTGTATATCGTGACCATCAGTTAGTATGGTTAAAGGTATCTGAATGTGATTTCTCCTATCGTCATAGTATCTTCCAATCTAATCCAAATTGGTTGATTTTAGGTGTACGTTATGGTTTAACACCAAAGCCAAGAGAAGAGATTGAAGCATTAATGGATTCTCGCCGAAAGAGAAGAGTAGACTCACAACCACTAAACTTTCCAAGCTGTGGTTCTGTATTTAAGAATCCAGAAGGACATAATGCATGGCAACTAATTGATGGTATTGGCTATCGTGGAAAACAAATTGGTGGGGCGATGGTTAGTGATAAACATTGTAATTTTATCTTGAACGTTCATAAAGCAACCGCACTTGAGTATTTGACTTTGATTGAAGAAATTCAAAGAGAAGTTAAAAATAAATATAATATTGATCTCAAGATGGAAGTGGAGAAGTTCAATTGGAAGTAAAGAAGAATCGATTAAACGCAGATTTCGAAAAGATTCCAGAAGCGGTTGAAAGAATCTTTAAAAATAAGCGTTTGGCAGCAAATCTTAAATTATTTCGTTCGAGACAACCAGCGTTATTTAATCTAGCAGTGGTAGTCGCCATTGTTGTGATTATGGTGATGTATTTACTATCACCAATGTCTTCTGTTAGAGCGGTATCAATTGATGGAACAAATTATTTAAGTGATGACTATATTAAGAAAATTGCTGGTGTGAATAACTCTTCAAAATTATATTTTACAGTACCTGTATTAGTGGAAAGAAAACTAGAAGTTAATCCATTAATTGAGGATGCAAAAGTCAGTCTAAACAGTGGTAATACGATAATAATTACTGTAAAAGAAAAGAAGTTAGTTGGCTATCAATCTGAGGGATCTGAACTAATTTGGTTCGGTAATGGTGAGCAAACGACTATTGATGATAGCAATCGACAAGTAGTCGCATCGCTTCCAAAATTAATTGGTTTTAGTGATACAGATTTATTAAAAAAAGTATCGGTCGCATTAAATGAGATTGATGATTCTATTTTGCAGCAGATTTCTACAATCTCTGTATATCCATTACGCTATGATGCACATGCATTACTGGTGCACATGCGCATTGGTAGTTACTTTGTAGCTTCGTATAACAATCTGAAGATTTTAAATGATTACTTTACAATCTACAGTCAAGCTACAGATAAAACAAAGTGTTTGTGGGGGACTAGCAAAGATCAAGTAGCCTATACAGCTGCTTGTCCATGGGAACAGAAGTCATCAGATACAGCAACGGCAGTTACAAATATTACATATTGGTATGATGCTGAAGGCAATGTTCGTACTGATGCAAGTGGTTTACCAATAGAGAAACACTTCTATACAGATGCTGAAGGAAATGTTGCAATTGATGCAAATGGGAATCCTATCGCAATACCAATTGATGATAAAGGAATTGAGGTTATTGATGATAAGTTCCAAGAAAATTACAAAGCAGGATATTATTCTACTGGTGTTTTGAATACACCAACACCTGCGCAGTAACATGAAAATCCTGTGAAATAAACGATATACAGGTAACATATTTTGTATAATAATAACCATTTTGATATAATACATAACGTTAGTAAGGAGTAACTTATGACAGTTGAAAAGAAAACAAACTATGGTAGTATCTCCGTTTCAGAAGAAGCAGTTGCTTCGTTAGCTGGTGGGGTAATTACAGAATCTTATGGTGTTGTTGGTATGGCCAGCAAACAAATTTTAAAAGATGGCTGGGCTGAACTATTAAAGAAAGAAAACTATACGAAAGGTGTAGTTGTTCGTAATGGTAAAGCTGGTTTAGAAATTGATTTATATATCGTTGTAAGTTTCGGTGTTAAGATCTCAGAAGTTGTTACCGAAGCACAGAAGAAAGTTAAGTATATGCTTGAAAAGTCACTCTCCCAGGAAGTTGCCCAGGTGAATGTCTTTGTTCAGGGCGTTCGCGTCGTAGCATAAGGATATGGGGTTATTGTAATGGAAAAGATTAATGGTTTAATTTTAAAAAATTTACTGGAAAGTGGAGCACACAATTTAAGCAATCAACGTAAAGCAGTTGATGCCATGAATGTATTCCCAGTACCAGATGGAGATACAGGTACAAATATGTCTTTGACTATTTTGAATGGTATCTCAGAAGTAACAAAAAGTGGATCTGAGTCACTATCAACTGTTGCGAAGATTTTCAGCCGTGGTTTATTAATGGGGGCACGCGGTAATTCAGGTGTTATTTTGTCCCAGATTTTCCGTGGATTTGCACAGTATGCTAAAGATAAAGAAGAACTTACGGTGAAAGAATTCTCTGAAGCTTTAATAAATGGATCTAAGATGGCGTATAAGGCAGTTATGCGTCCTACAGAAGGTACAATCTTAACCGTTGTAAGAGAAAGTTCAGAGTATGGGGAAATCTTTATTAATGACCATCCTGAAGCTTCTATGGAAGAGTTTGTAAATTATATTGTCGATGAAGCAAATGCCTCTCTACAGCGTACGCCTGAATTATTAGATGTACTAAAGGAAGCACATTGTGTGGACTCTGGTGCGATGGGTTATGTAACAATTCTTGAAGGTTTCAAGTCTTATCTACAAGGAAATCCAATTACTGAGAATCTAGCAGGTGGTAATGCAGAGAGCGAAGTTAGTGAAAAAGCTTCTGGATATCGTGTTGAATATATCGTTACTCTGAGCGATAACGGTAAGAAGACTTTTAAGGAAGAAAGAGTTCGTAAGCAATTAGAACAGATTGGTAATGATATCCAATTGGCTGTAAAAGAAGATACATTTGCATTAAGTGTACATTCTATGACACCAGGGGAAGTATTAATGCTTGGACAGAAGTATGGTAAGTTTACAAAGGTTCAAGTGGAAGATATTCAATCTGACTTACAACCATCCTTGATGGAAGCAGAAGAAGCTGTGATTGAAAATGCAGCTTATGGTATTATCGCTGTAGCTGCAGGTGAAGGATTGAAGAAGTTATTTACTGATTATCGTGTAAACTATGTTGTTAGTGGTGGTCAGACAATGAATCCATCCACAGAAGACTTTGTTACTGCGATTTCTAAGGTACATGCAGATACAATCTATATCTTGCCAAATAACTCAAATATTATTATGGCCGCAAAACAAGCTGCTGAAGTTACAGAAGATAAGAAGATTATTGTTATCGAAACAAAATCTGTACCACAGGGCTTAAGTGCTTGCATTAGCTTCAACCCAGAGGAAGAAGTAGATGTAAATACTGAGGCGATGAATGAAGCTATTACACTAGTTAAGACTGGTTCTGTTACTTACGCTGTTAAGGATACAACAGTAGATGGAAAGCAGATTAATTCTGGCGACTACATGGCTATCTTAGAGAAGGAAATTATCTTTAATGAAAAGGATAAGCTAGCTGTTACGAAGGAACTAATCAAGCAGATGTGTGATGAAGATACAGAAGTTGTAACACTTATCAAGGGTTCTGAAGCTACTGATGAAGAATGTGAAGAAGTTCGTCAATTTATAGAACAGAACTATAATGTAGATATTGATGTTGAAGATGGTCAACAACCTGTATACAGTTTCATTATCGGTGCTGAATAAATCTAATAGGGAACACTCCAATTGTGTGGAATGTTCCTTTTTTTAAATCCTTCATGTATGATATATACGTTAGGAATATATGGATAATACAAAGCAATTAAATATTGAATATTTTTCATTACAATCGTTATTTTGGATGACTTATTGCATGGTTGTTGGTTTTTCAGTAACCTATCTTTTATCATGCGGATATTCCAATTCTGAAGCAGGTTATATCTTGGCTTCCGCAAATATATGTGCTTTAATTTTACAGCCATTTTTTGCGGATTTAGCAGATCGCTCGAAGAAAATTAATGCTATGACTATATTTTTGGTTTCGATTGAGATTATCTTTGTATGCTCAATTGGACTATTCTTTATCGGTGTTCGTTCACTTATATTAACACTTATTTATGTCGTGATGATTACGCTAGCGAATGCCGTGATTTCATTTTTGACATCAATACAATTTTTAATGGATACTTCAAAGTCAAAAATTAATTTTGGCTTATGCAGAGCGGGTGGCTCATTATGCTTTGCGATTCTTTCGGCTTTGATGGGTATCACGGTTGAAAGAATCGGAATGAAATCGATTCCTTTGGCATTATTTATCATTGCGCTATTAATCATCGGATTATGCATATTTATTACTCGTCATAGTATTAATAGTAATATCAAAGCTGTATTGACTTTAGAGAAGAAACGTTCAAGTTCGTTGTTTGTCTTCTTCAAAGAAAATCCGAGGTTTATGATTTTATCTATCGCAATGTTATTTATCTATTACGCTCATGCCTTCATAACAAACTTTACGATTTCTATTGTGCGTAATGTTGGTGGAGACAATCGTGAAATGGGATATCTCATTGCGTTTATGGCACTTATGGAACTTCCAGGTATGATTGGCTTTAAAGAGATCAGTCGTCGTTTTAAAGTATCTTCTTTACTCTTATTTTCGATGATTATGTTTAGTATCAAAGCTATCATTGTTTGGTTATCTCCATCATTGATGACTTTAACTTTTGGTTTTGCTTTACAAGTTGTTTCTTTTGCGATATATATTCCTGCATCTGTGCAATATGCAAATATTATCATTGATGAGAAAGATACTGTTAAAGCACAGATGATGTTTAATTTAATGCAAACTGGTGGTGCGGTATTTTCATCAATCATCGGTGGATGGTTAATTGACTTTAGTGGTATATCACATGCATTACTGGTTGGTGCTATTTTATCTTGTATCGGTACGATGATTGCATTTGCAGGTATACAAAATACAAAGAGGTAACTATGAAGAAATTTACAAATCATATTTATTACATGGATAACAATCCAGAAACAGATCAACCTTACGTCTATCTGATTCATGGCTCTAAGTTTAACTTACAGATAGATGCTGGTAATAGTCCTGAAAACTACCATAAATTTTTATCGGAAGTGAAAGACTTAGGTTTAAATCCACCCAAGCTTTTAGCGATTACACATTGGCATTGGGATCATACCTTTGGTATGGTTACTTGTAGTGTTCCAATGATTGCTTCTGTAAAAACCAATGAATACTTAAAGAAAGTAAAAAATTGGAAATGGACAGAAGAGGCGATGCATGATCGTTTAAAGACAGGAGAAGATATACAGTTTTGTTACGATTGTATGCATAAGCAGTATTTAGATATCGGAACAATTCAAGTATGTAATGCAGATATTACATTTCATAGTGAAATAGAAATTGATTTAGGTGATATTCACGTAAAAGGTATTCAAATTGATACACCGCATACAAGAGATGCTGTTTTATATTATGTAAAAGAAGAGAAAATAGTAATTGCGGCTGATGCGGAATATGAAGACTATTACGATAATAATAGTCAGTATGATCCAGCGCGTTTAACATCCTTTATTCAATTTTTGGAGGGATTAGATTTTGCATATTATTTACGTGGACATGATGACTTTAAACTTACAAAAGAAGAAATCTTAAATAAGCTTAAAGCTGCGTTGTAAACGGAATCATTTTATAAGTTCAATGGTATAATAAACACATGGATTTAAGTGATAAAAGACTAAAATTAACTTCAAAGCGAGTACAAATATTACATGAACTTGGCCTTTATACAACAGATGATCTTTTGATGTATTATCCATATCGTTATGAGGTTATTACAACTTCTGCTTTTTCAGATTGGAAAATCAAAGATAAAGTCTGGTTTGAAGGGGAAGTTGTTCAACTTCCAAGAAGTTGGCGTAAAGGTAGACTTGTAACAACTACTTTTCAAGTGCGCTTTCAGGAGCAAATTTTGACCATTACTATATTTAATCGACCTTGGGCGAAGTCATTAAATTTAAACCAAATATTGACAATACAAGGTGTATATCAGGGTAACTGTAAAGTTACTGCAATGAGCTATGACACAAAGAGTTTGGTAGAACATGCGCCTATTACACCTATCTATAGTATTAAGGATGGGATTCGGCAAAAGACATTACAAACAATTATTCATTCTGTTCTAAATCAATTACACGATGAAATAATTGATGATATTCCTGAAGAATTTAGACAAGCATATCGATTGCTACCACTCAAACTTGCGTATCGTTGTATTCATATTCCAAGTAGTATGAATGAAGTGCAAGCTGCAGTACGTACATTAAAGTATGCTGAGTTTTTACGTTTTTTTACTGCAATTCAACTCATGCGTAGTACGGAGGGAATTCGTATTACAAAAAAGCCGAAAATCTTTTCGTCAAAGAAGATTCAGCAAGCAATTCAAAGTCTTAGCTTTGAAATGACAGCTGATCAAAGAGATACATTAGAGAAGATTTTGTATGATATGGGTAGTACGCATGCGATGTATCGCTTGGTACAGGGAGATGTTGGCTGTGGTAAGACTGTTGTGGCAACACTTGCCTTATATGCAGCTTTCTTAAGCGGATATCAAGCTGCAATGCTAGCACCAACGGAAATACTGGCTCGACAACATTACCAATCAGTAAATGAAGTTCTTGCACCATTTGGCGTTAAAACAGAAGTGTTATATTCAGCTTTATCATCTGCGAAGAAGAATGAGATATTAAAGGATGTGGCATCAGGGAAAATTGATATCTTGATAGGTACACACAGTATGATTCAAGATTCTGTAACCTTTCATAAGTTAGGATTAACTATAGCGGATGAACAACAGCGTTTTGGTGTTGCACAGCGTAAGGCTTTAAAACAAAAGGGTGAGCAAGTTGATTTCCTTTTGATGAGTGCCACTCCAATTCCTAGAACGCTTGCGGCATCTTTATTTGGAGACATGGATGTTAGTACGATAGAGACTATGCCAGCAGGAAGAATTACGCCTTTCACTACACTTATCAAAGAGAATAGTTTTCGTACAGTTTTAGAAGATGTAAAACGTCTTCTTATAAGTGGAAGACAGTTATATGTTATATGTGCAGCCGTCGATGAAAATGAAGAATATCATGCTAGAAATGTCTATGATACGATGGAATCGATACAGAAGTTATTTCCACAATATAAAGTAGCTTGCTTGCATGGTCGTATGTCCACAGACGAAAAACAAGCAATTATGCAAGCATTCCATGACAATGATATACAGATATTGGTATCTACAACTGTGGTTGAAGTTGGTGTCAATGTTGTTAATGCGACAGGGATGATTATCTATGATGCGGACCGGTTTGGTCTATCACAGTTACATCAGTTGCGTGGACGTATCCAACGTGGTAGTGAACAAGGATATTGTTGGTTATTAACAGCCAGTCAAGATGAACGTGTATTACAGCGTTTAGAAGTACTTGTTAAATCAAACAATGGCTTTGAGATATCGTATGAAGATTTACGTTTGCGTGGGCCTGGTGATATACTTGGTACTAGACAAAGTGGTGTTCCAGACTTTATTTTAGGAAATATCGTTGAGGATACCGCAATGATTAATCAAGCGCGAAAAGACGCTTTAAAAGTGATGGAATCTGCAGATAATCCGGATTATCAGATATTATTAGAAACCGTTCAAAAGCGGAATGAAAAAAATGCGGAATATGCGGATTAGGAGGTGTTATTTTGAATATTATTGAATGGCTAGAAAATCGTCATATCAAGGTAAATAATAAAAAGATGGTACAACAGGCTTTTATACATTCTAGTTATGCACATGAGCATAAGAGTAAGAATGATAACGAACGCTTGGAGTTTATGGGAGATGCAGTATTACAACTATGGTCTAGTAATGCGATTTATCCTTTGAATCTAAGTGAAGGGCATATGACACGTTTACGTGCACAACTTGTATGTGAAAAAGCATTAGCAATTTATGGTCGCCAGTTACATCTTAATGATTATTTATTATTAGGTTCTGGCGAAGAAAAGACGGGTGGTAGAAACAAGGATGCGATTATCGCAGACATGTTTGAAGCATTCCTAGGTGCATTATTCCTAGATCAAGGAATGAATGCAGTTGATAACATTCTTTCAGAAGTGATTACGCCAAGACTTGCACATCCTGAAGATGTGGGAGTGATTCATGACTATAAAACAAAACTACAAGAATATGTACAATCTGATTCACGACAGACAGTAAAATATGAACTGGTTAGTGAAACAGGGCCAAGCAACGCACCGGAATTTGTGATGAATGTTTTGGTTGATGGATTAGTACTTGGTACAGGTAGTGGACAATCTAAAAAGCAAGCAGAGCAAAATGCGGCTCGAAACGCATTTGAGAAAATGGCTAAATAATAAGGGGGATATAATGGTCATTACAGATATTATTAACGCAGTCAAGACAGGTCAATTAGACGATAAGTTGACAGCACTCTATGGTGCAGAAGCACTTGCATCACAAAAAGTGCGCTATGAAGAAGTACTTTTGAAAGCGAAAGATTTATTAGGGGATAAAGAAGCACATATCTTTAGTGCACCAGGAAGAACAGAAGTAGGTGGCAATCATACAGACCATCAATTAGGTCGTGTAGTCGCTGCTAGTATTGATTTAGATGTCATCGCGGTAGTTGTTCCTACAGATGATTTTATTATTACATATCATGCTAAGGGATTTAGTGTTAGCCCAGTTGATTTGCATAATTTAGAAATTAATGAGGCTGAAAAGAATACAACAGAATCTTTAATTCGTGGTATCGCTGCTGGCTTCACAAAAAAAGGTTATAAAGTTGGTGGATTTAAGGCATATTCAGAGAGCAATGTACTTTCTGGTGGTGGTATGTCTAGTTCTGCTGCATTTGAAGTATTAATCGGAACAATCTTTAGTCACTTATATAATGACGCAATGATTTCTTCAGAAGAAATAGCCAAGATTGGTCAGTTTTCTGAGAATGTATATTTCATGAAAGCAAGCGGTCTTTTAGATCAGATGGCATGTTCTGTAGGTAGCTTTGCGGCAATGGATTTTGCGAATAAAGAAAATCCACAAGTTACCTCGATCCCATTTAATCCAGCAGATTATGGATACGACTTAATTTTGACAGACGTCAAGGCAAGCCATGCGGATTTAAGTGATGAATATAGTGCTGTACCTCATGAAATGAAAGCAGTTGCCAAATTATTTGGTAAGGAAGTATTAAGCCAGATTTCCTTAAACGAATTGTTAGAGAATACTGCTAAGATTCGTAAGGAAGTCGGTGATCGTGCATTTTTACGTGCATATCACTTTCTAAACGAAACAAGTCGTGCCAAACTACAGGCAGAAGCATTAAAGAAGAATGATATTAAGACGTTCTTACACTTGGTAAATGAAAGTGGTCATTCATCTTATATGTATCTACAGAATGTGTTAATTCCAGGTGATAGTCACAATCAAGCACTCGCGATTGCGTTAGCTTTGAGTGAGTCTGTACTTGGTGATGATGGTGCGTGCCGTGTTCATGGAGGTGGTTTTGCAGGAACAATTCAAGCATACGTACCACACGCAAAGACATCTGAATATATCACCTTGATGGAATCTACATTCGGTAAAGATTGTTGCTACAAGTTACGTATTCGTGACTGTGGTGGTATTTGCGTTATTTAGCGAGGAAAAAATGTTAAAAGAAAACTATATTTTATTAGGAAAAGCAGGCGATAAAGAGATTCGCTTATTGCCAAACATGTTAAACCGTCATGGTTTAATTGCAGGTGCTTCAGGTACTGGTAAGACAGTTACATTGAAGGTTATAGCAGAATCATTAAGCCAAATGGGTGTATCTACATTCATCGCGGATGTTAAGGGCGATTTATCTGGAATGATCCAAGAAGGTGATTTATCTGTTATTTCTGGTAGACTTGAAAAACTTGGTATCACTGATTTTGAAGTGCGTAAGTTTCCTGTACATTTCTTTGATGTCTATCGTAAGAAGGGTCATCCAATTCGTGCCATCATGGAAGAATTTGATTCCTTATTACTTGCGCGTATTTTGGAATTAACAGATGCACAAGAAGGTAACCTTCAAATCATCTTGAAAGTTGCGCAAGATATGAACTTAGATATTATCGACTTAAAAGACCTACAGGCAATGACAAATTATGTTGGTGAACATGCTAGTGAGCTTTCTTTGAAATATGGTAATGTTACAAAACAAAGTATTGGTAGTATTCAGAGAAAGTTATTACAGTTAGAACAACAGGGTGGGACAAACTTATTTGGTATGCCAGCACTTTCTATCCATGATTTAATCTGTACTGAAGGTGGCTTAGGTATGATGAATATGTTAGAGTGCCAAGAGTTATTCCAACATCCACTTTTATACGCTACATTCTTGTTATGGTTATTAAATCGCATCTATCAGGATTTACCAGAAGTTGGTGATGTAGAGAAGCCGAAGATTGTATTTTTCTTTG
Organism: uncultured Solobacterium sp.; assembly: GCF_963517755.1. Classification (NCBI taxonomy): domain Bacteria; kingdom Bacillati; phylum Bacillota; class Erysipelotrichia; order Erysipelotrichales; family Erysipelotrichaceae; genus Solobacterium; species uncultured Solobacterium sp. Next base: position 97,727 of record NZ_CAUQGG010000001.1, on the reverse strand, counting down.
ATGAAGCGCATTTATTGTTCAAGGATGCACCTAAGGCGTTACTCGATAAGATTGAACAGATTGTTAAGTTAGTTCGTTCAAAGGGTGTTGGCGTATTCTTTATTACACAATCTCCAAACGATGTTCCTAATTCAGTTCTTGCACAATTATCCAATCGGATTCAACATGCATTACGTGCATATACACCTACAGAAATCAAAGCTGTTAAGCTAGCTGCTGATTCCTTCCGTGCAAATCCCAATTTAGATACCGCAGAACGTATTACGAATATGAAGACGGGTACTGCTCTTGTATCTGTGTTGGATGAAGATGGTGCTCCGACAATAGTAGAAGAAACAATGATCTTACCTCCAATGTCATCGATGCAGATTGCGGATGATACCCTAGTGATGCAGACAATTCAGCATGATTCTATCTATGGTAAATATGAAAAAGATATTGATCCAGAGAGTGCCTTTGAGAGTATGAATGCTATTAAGGAACAAGAGGAAGAAGAAGTTCGTCTTGCGAAAGAGAAAATAGCACAAGAAAAACTTGCGGCGGCACAAGCAAAAGAAGATGCGAAACGCAATAAAGAAAATGATTGGACTGGACGTATTGCTAAGAAGATTCGTAATCGTACAGAAACAGAATTAATCAATGTTGGAATTCGTTCCGCAAAGAAATTCTTATCCGGTTTCTTTAAGTAAACGATATAGTGGCTAGGACTTCTAGTCACTTTTCTTTATGGTCAATTCTATGTGTTTTCTTATTTAAGAATAGCAAGAATGAGATGTAATTTTATGTTAAAATAAGGGGATGAAAAGGAGTAAGGTATGGCACAATATTTAAGAGATTTAGTGAAGATTGATAATCAAGATGATTTATATGAAGAGATTGAAATTGAGAGAGTTCGATTATTTCGTGCACGGAATCTTTTAGAATTACACTTACATACTCCAAATGTATTATCTTTTGAGAGTTACCAAGAAATTCATCATAAATTAAAAAAACTTACTGGCTCAAATATCCAATTGTTCATACAGCCAGAACAGACTCGTTGTAACCAAGTTGAGATTCGAAAATACTTAGATGTTTTCTTTCAAGCAAATCCAGAGATGCGCATTCTTGAAAGTGGTACTTTCCAGTACGATGCGCAAAAGTGCATTATCAAATATGCGTTTGCTAGTACGTCTGATTGCGACCGTGCAAGTAGTTATATTGAACATGTAGAGTCCTTTTTAGGTACCATTGGTTTGCATGGTGTGACGGTTTTAACCGAAACTTTAATTCCAGTGATGCAAAATGAAATTAAGGAAGTTAGCGTAACGGTTGTTAGTGAAGAAGTTGAAAAACCACAAGAGAAACCAACTTATAAATACCAGCGTACCAAGATGGATGATTTTGAGAAAATAAGCTTAGTTGATGTACATGATCCTATTGTAGATATTCAATTCGAAGGTGAAGTATTTGGAAATGATTACATTGAAATACGTAAGACTGGTAGAACAATTCAATCATTTAGTATATTTGATGGTACAGATGCGATTGCGGTAAAAAGATTTGAAGGGCGTGGTGTAACGAAAGAGGATCTCTCATCAATTCATGATGGTGATTATGTTCGTGTCTATGGAACGATTTCTTATGATAATTTTGCAAAGGACTTAACCTGTATTGCGTCTAATGTTGTAAAGTTAGAAAAAGCAAAGATTGTTGATGCGGCAGAAACAAAGCGTGTTGAATTACACATGCATTCAAATCTATCGGAAATGGATGGTGTTTGTGATATCAAGGATATCGTAACCTATGTATATAACTTAGGACATCGTGGAATTGCGATTACAGATCATGCGGATGTACAGTCTCTTGTAAAAGCGTATAATACAGCGCAATCACTAAAGAAGAAAGATCCTGATAGAGAGTTTAGAGTTGGGCTTGGATGTGAGTTTAATCTTGCAAATGATGAACTTACAATTGTTCGAAATGCGACAAATGAAAATCTAGACGATGTAACTTATATCTCTTTTGACTTAGAAACAACAGGTTTATCTTGTTATTTTGACCACATTATTGAATTTGGTGCAGTTCGTATTAAAAATTCAACGATTATCGATCGTAAACAGTTATTTATTAAGCCTCCAGTATCAATTCCTGGATTTATTACATCAAAAACAAATATTACAAATGATATGGTGAAAAATGCTAAACCATTTGCGGAAGCGATTGATGAAATCTTAGACTATATCAAAGACGATGTATTGGTAGCACATAATGCGACGTTTGACTACTATTTCTTAAATGAAGAGTTACGTCGTATTGGCAGAAAACCATTAACCAATGTTGTAATTGATACCTTGGATATGTCTCGTGCTGTATTACCAGACCGTAGAGCATATCGTTTAGGTAACTTATCACGATACTATCACGTTAATTACAATGAAGAAGAGGCTCACCGTGCTGATTTTGATGCGGGTGCATTAGCAGATGTATTCTTGTGTTTATTAAAGGATGCTAAGGATAAGTTTGCAACAAAGACGATATCTGACTTACAATCCAAGTTACAGTCTGCAAAGTCTTTTATGAAAGTAAGACGAAGTCATGTTTGTGCTATCGCAAAAAATCATGATGGTTTAGTTGCGCTATATAAACTTGTTACAGAGTCTAATACAAACACATTAGCTGTTAATGGGAAGGCAACTGGAAAAGAGGGTACTGACGTGGCTGCTGAACCACGCGTTGTGCGCTCTACGCTTGAAAAGTATAGGGAAAATTTATTACTTGGATCAGCATGCTTGAATGGTGAGGTATTTGAACTTGCATGCAATGGTGATGATGCTCGCTTAGAAGAAGCGATGAAACTTTATGATTACATTGAGTTACAACCTTTAGGTAACTATTCTACTTCCATTGTATTAGGTAGCATTCCTAGTGTTGACCGTTTAAAAGAAGTACAAAAACGAATTATTCGTATGGCACAGAAGTTAAATATTCCGGTCTGTGCCACTAGCGATGCGCATTATTGTACACCTGAACAAAAAGTATTCCGTGATGTATATATCATGTCACAGGGTGTAGGAGGTACAATTCATCCACTTTATATTCGTGATGAAGCGTTACGTTTACGCACAAAGAATCCTGACCAACATATTCGTTTAACAGATGAAATGAAAAATGAATTTGCTTGGTTAGATGATCCAGATTTAATCGAGGAAATTGTTGTACGTAATCCGAATAGTATTTTTGATTTAATTGAAGAGGTAAGACCTGTTCCAGCTGGAACATACCCTCCAGTTATTGAAGGCTCTGATGACAAATTACGAAACATTTGTCATGATACTGCAATGCGTATGTACGGTTTCGAAGGTAAAGTTCCTGAGATTGTAACTGACCGTTTGAATAGTGAATTGGACAATATTATTCGTAATGGATTTGGTGTACATTACTACATTGCACATTTACTGGTTAAGAAATCAAATGATGATGGATACGTTGTTGGTTCACGTGGATCGGTAGGTTCATCTTTTACAGCTACAATGTCTGGTATTACAGAAGTTAATCCACTACGTCCTCATTATCTATGTCCAAAGTGTCATTACAGTGAGTTTTTTGATGATCCAACGATTGCATCAGGTTTTGACTTACCTGATAAGGTATGTCCGCATTGTGGTGAAACGATGCGCGGTAATGGACATAATATCCCATTCCAAACTTTCTTAGGATTCAACGCGGATAAGACGCCGGATATTGACTTAAACTTCTCTAATGAATATCAATGGCGTGCACATGCATTTATTAAAGATGTATTTGGTGAAGACCATGCATTCCGCGCAGGTACAATTGGTACGGTGGCTGAAAAGACTGCCTTTGGATATGTACAAGGTTATTGCGAAAAAATGAAGATTAACAACATGCGAAGACCAATGAAAGATTATCTTGCACATGGTTGTCAAAACGTTAAACGTACAACAGGTCAGCACCCGGGTGGTATTATCATTATTCCGCATGAATATATTGCGGAAGATTTTACACCAGTGCAGTATCCAGCAAATGATCCAACATCTGCTTGGAAGACTACACACTATGACTTTCATGATATTCACGATAATGTCTTGAAGTTTGATATCTTAGGTCACGTCGATCCTACAGCCATGCGTTTATTGCAGAAGATTGCTACAGTAAAACCTTTGGATATTCCAATGAATGATACTGAAACCTTATCTTTATTCTCGTGTGATGATGCATTAAAAGCAGATACGAGAATCTATAAGAAGGAAACAGGTGCGCTAGGTTTACCTGAGTTTGGTACACGTACGACACGTGGAGTACTCGAAGAAACTCGTCCGAAGAAGTTCTCTGATTTGGTTATTATTTCTGGTTTATCACATGGTACAGATGTATGGGCAGGAAATGCACAAGAATTAATTCGTCAAGGGCATACAATTGATGAAGTTATTGGGTGTCGTGATGATATTATGACTTATCTTCTAGACCATAACTTAGAATCATTAGATGCCTTTAAGATTATGGAATCCGTACGTAAGGGTAAAGGTTTAACCGAAGCTTGGGAGAAATCGATGATTGAGCATCAAGTTCCAGATTGGTATATTGAATCCTGTAAGAAGATTAAGTACATGTTTCCAAAAGCCCACGCAGTTGCGTATGTTATGATGGCTATGCGTATTGCATGGTACAAGGTACATGAGCCACTCAATTTCTATATTCAGTATTTAACATTACGTTGTGATACTTATGAAATTGAAACAATGGCGAAGGGCATAGATGTCATTCGTGCACGTATGAATGATATCAGTACACGTATTGCGGAACGTAATCCAGAAAATCCAGTTTCAAATAAAGAAAAGTCATTGTTTGATGTACTAGAAGTTTGTGAAGAACTATATGCGCGTGGATATAATATTTCTAATGTTGATTTATACAAATCACTTGCGGTGGAGTTTAGAGTTTCTCCAGATAACCCAAAGACAATCATTCCACCTTTTACAGTTATTGATGGATTAGGTGTAAACGTAGCAAAATCAATTGAGGAAGCACGTGAAAAGGGTGAATTTTTATCAAAAGAAGATATCCTTAAGCGTACACAGGTTTCTTCATCTATGTTAGTGAAGCTTGCACACATGGGTTGTTTAGAAGGATTACAAGAAAGTAATCAAATGAGTTTATTCTAATCTTGACGTTTTTCACAAGCAGGTCTAAAATTTGAATATCAAATGCGTTGAAAAGGACACGGTATGTATAGTGCTGATATAGAGAGTATCCTATTTGCTGGAAGGGATATGATGCATATATGTATTACTACCTTGGAGCAGTGCTCGAAAGAGTCACCGTAGTTCTACGTTACAGATATAAAGTGTCAACGTTTATCGTTGGAATTAAGGTGGTACCGCGCTATTAGCGTCCTTTTAAAGGAAGGGGCGCTTTTTGTTTGCCCCATTAAAGGAGGAAGATTATGAGAAATTTTAAAGAAGATGCAGCATTAAATACGTTAAATCATAGTTGTGCGCATTTAATGGCTCAGGCTGTAAAACATCTATACCCACAAGCGAAGTTCTGGGTTGGTCCAGTTGTAGAAGAAGGTTTCTACTACGACATTGATTTAGGTGATGAAGTCATTCGTGATGAAGATCTACCTAAAATTGAAAAAGAAATGAAGAAGTGTGCTAAAGCTGATAAGCGTATTGTTCGCCAAGAGATTACACGTGAAGAAGCATTAGAGCAGTTTAAGGATGATGAGTACAAGATAGACTTAATCAACCGTATGCCGGAAGGTACACATATCTCTATGTATACTCAGGGGGACTTTACTGACTTATGTCGTGGTCCACATACAGAAACAACAAAGAACTGTCGTTACTTTAAGTTAATTAAACACTCAGGTGCTTATTGGAAGGGCGATAAAAATAATAAGGTACTACAACGTATCTATGGTGTATGTTTACCAACCCAAGAAGAACTTGATTCTCACTTGGCTGATTTAGAAGATGCTAAACAAAGAGATCATCGTAAACTAGGTAAAGATATGCAAATCTTTATGTTCTCAGATATTGTCGGTGGTGGTTTGCCATTATGGTTACCAAATGGTCTTACTGTTAGACGTTTATTATCAGACTATATTATGAATAAAGAACTTGCTAGAGGTTACCAACATGTATTAACTCCGTCTGTTGCTAGTACAAAGCTATATAAGATTTCAGGACATCTTGCACACTATAAGGATGATATGTTCCCAATTATGTCACGTGACGATGATGAATTTGTATTACGTCCTATGAACTGTCCTGAACATATGATTATTTATAAGTCTCAATTGCATTCATATCGTGATTTACCAATTCGTATTGCTGAGATTGCAAACGACTTCCGTTTTGAAGCCTCTGGTGCTTTAACTGGCATTGAACGTTCACGTGCATTTACACAGAATGACTCTCATATTTTCTGTACAGAGGAACAGATTGCTTCTGAAATTAAAGCAGTTACTGAATTAATTCTAGATGTATATAAGGACTTCAATTTAAATCAGTTTGAATTCCGCCTTTCTTTACGCGATAAGGAAAATACAGAGAAGTATTTTGGTAATGATGAACTTTGGGAAAGAAGTGAATCTGAGTTACGTGAAGTATTAAAGGAAATGAATGTTCCTTATTATGAAGCAGAAGGTGAAGCTGCATTCTATGGTCCTAAGATTGACGTACAAGTACGTTCTGCATTAGGTCATGATGTAACACTTTCTACAATTCAGTTAGATTATCAGTTACCTGAACGTTTTGAACTAGAGTATGTCGCAAACGGCGGTGAAAAGAAGAGACCTGTTGTCATTCACCGTGCAATTCTAGGATCAATTGATCGTTTCGTTGCATTCTTACTCGAAGAAACGAAGGGTATCTTACCATTATGGTTAGCTCCTCGCCAAGCAGTTGTGATTCCTGTATCACCAGAAGCACATGGTGACTATGCAAAGAAAGTTGTTGAGGAACTACGCAAAATTGGTGTGCGTACAGAATTAGATGATCGTAATGAGAAACTAGGTTATCGTATTCGTGAAGCACAGACAAATAAACTTCCGATTGAAGTTGTAGTAGGCGATGGTGAAATTGAAAATAATGGTATTACTTTACGTCGCTATGGTTCTCGACAGGAAACTAAGATGTCCCTTGAAGATTTCTTAATTGCAATTAAAGCTGAAATTGATGAGAAGCGTTTAGCTCCAGAAATTCAAAAGGCTTAGTATTATAGGGAATAGACAAGTTCTATTCCTTTTATCTTTGCCAAAACATGAAAAAAAATTTCATCAATTCCATAATTTCGTAAAATTTTGTGAAATTGTGTTAAAATGCAATTAATAACGAAAGCGATTTCAGCAATGAAGTCCACCTGAAATACATCAGGTTATTCAGAAAGGGAATAGACATGGAAAACTACAAGAAAATAGCTGAAGAAGTTGTTGAAGCTGTCGGCGGTAAATCCAATATTCAGGAAAACTCAACATGCATGACAAGACTTCACTTAACTTTAGCTGACAAGTCTAAAGTAGACTTGGATCGCGTCAAGAAGATCGATGGTGTTATGGGAACTGTTGATGGCGAAGAACTTCAAATCGTTTTTGGACCTGGTAAGGTTACAAAGATTGGTGAAGAAGTATCCGCAATCACAGGTATCTCTGCTGATGAACGCAAAGAAGTTCACAATGAAGATTTAGAAAAAGATATCGACTTACAGGCACGTGCTAAGGAAAACAAGGCTGCTCAGCAAGCTAAACACAACGGACCAGTACAGGTATTCTTAAAGCATTTTGCAAATATCTTCTTACCTGCATTACCAGGTATTGCTGGTGCTGGTTTAATTTATGGTATCTTAAATGTATTGAAGTTATTCTTCAGAGTTCCAGGTATCGCTGCAGTACAACTTGACCCAGCAATTGCTCAATCTTGGTGGTATTTAACACTTAATACAGCTGGTTGGACATTATTTGCTTACTTACCAATTTACATTGGTATGAACGCTGCTAAGGAATATAAGGGTTCTCCAATTCTTGGCGGTATGATGGGTGCGATGTTCGTAGGAAATGCTGCTATGCCTTTATTAATGAAGGTTGGCGATCCTGCAGCAGGTATCAATTTACCAATTACTGGCACACCATTTGACGCTGCTGCTGGTGGTATCTTAGCAGCTGTATTTGGTGGTATTGTAATTGCTCACGTTGAACGTTGGTTAAGAAGTTGGGTTCCTGATACATTAGATATGATCTTAACTCCACTATGTTCATTAATTATCACAGCGTTCTTAGCAATCTTTATCTTACAGCCATTAGGCGCTGTGTTAACAAAGGCTATCTTTGCATTAGCTGATGTATTATTAAACAAGTTAGGATTCATTGGTGCGTATGCATTATCCGCATTACAGTTACCATTAGTATCTGTTGGTTTACACCGTGCATTCACTCCAATTCATACAATTATGAATGATCCAAATGGTGCTACTCATGGTGTTAACTACTTATTACCAATCTTACAGGTTGCTGGTGCAGGACAAGTTGGTGCTGTTATCGCATTATTTGCAAGAGCTAAGAAGAATCACAAGAAGTTATCTGAAGCTATCCTAGCTTCTGTACCTGCTGGTATTTTAGGTATTGGTGAACCATTAATGTATGGTGTTACATTACCATTAGGTAAGCCATTCTTAACAGCTTCATTAGGCGCTGGTTTTGGTGGTATTATGATTTCCCTATTCCATGTAGGTTCTGTTGCACAGGGTGTATCTGGTATCTTAGGATTCTTAATTGTTAATGAAGGTGGCGCTTTAGGTTACTTAGTTGGTTATGTAACTGCTATTGTAGCTGCATTCATCATCACATACTTCTTTGGATGGAATGAAGAGAAAGTGACTGAATTATTCGGTTAATGTTTGACTTTCATCTTCATACGACAAAGTCAGATGGGGTATTAAGCATTGAAGAGATGCTTGATACCCTTCATTTATCTTCCATCCAACCCTTTAGTATTACAGATCATAATCACGCATTAGCGTATGAGTGTTTTGATTACACTCAATTTCCATGCATTCCAGGTACTGAAATTGCCACAAGTTATAAAGGAGAGATTATCGAAATATTAGGTTATGGGATTAATCCATCGGTTATTAATGCATGGTATAAAGATTTTTATAGTGAGCAAAACTTAGAACGTATTGAAAAATTATTATTTAATAGAATTCAAGAATGTGCGCGCAGACAAGGGTATCTTTTCAATAATACACTTTCATTAAATTCATTTGAAAAAGGAATTTCAAAGAAGGTGATGTATCAGGAACTAGTTGATAAAAATCCTATGTTTGTTAGTTATTTTCCTACATATAAAGCATTCTTTAGACAAGGATTGTCAAATCCTGATAGTCCGTTTTTTATCAATGAAGGGGATACATATCTTTCGTTCGATGAAACGATTGACTTGATTCATCGTGCTGGTGGGAAAGCATTTTTGGCACATATTTTTGAATATGATGCATTCCGAAAGAATCACTATATTGATGAAGTGAAAGATAAGTTAGATGGTATGGAATGTTTCCATCCAAGTATTCCTATGAGGGAATCGGTTAAACTCTTTCATTATTGTGAAGAGAATGAATTATATGTAAGTGGTGGAAGCGATTTCCATAAACCAGAAAGACATATTCCGATGGGTGTTCATCTTGATGAAACATTGTTGTGTAGTTCTCGTTTTGACTGGATACCAGAAAGTTTACGAAATCTTTTATAGATTTTGAATGTCGTTGACACTAGAAACAAAACTATACTACTATAATGAAGTCAATGATAGGAGAAGAAAATTATGTTCAATTTTTTCAAGAAGAAAGAAGAATTAAAGAATAATATTATTGTGAATGATGATGCGATTGTTGCAATTGCGGATGGTCAGTTAATTGATGTTGCAACTGTTCCAGATCCAGTATTTGCAGAAAAGATGATGGGGGATAGTGTTGCCTTTACATATGATGGTGATAAGGTTGTACTATGTTCTCCAGCAAATGGTGAATTATCTGTTTTATTCCCTACAGGACATGCATTTGGCATTACTACTAAGCATGGTGTGGAATTACTTGTTCATTGTGGTGTAAATACAGTAGAAGCCAATGGTGATGGTTTTAAAATATTATCCAAGAAACAGGGTGATAGTGTAAAAGCAGGAGATCCAATTGTTGAGGTTGATTTAAAGAAACTACGTGCAAAGTACAATATGAGTACTATGTTAGTTGTAACAAATGCAAATACACAAACGATTCAATTTATTGAACCAACAACTGTAAAATTAGGTCAATCCATTATTAAGTAAAAAAAGGCTCTATACGTTTAATCGTATAGAACTTTTTTTCTTATAATAATTCTTTTAGTTTATCAATAACTTCTGTAACAGGAACTTCTATAGCGTCACCAGTGCGAGATTTTAATTCAACCTTGCCATCTGCTACACCACGACCAACTGTAATTCTAAAAGGAATACCAATTAATTCCATATCTTTAAATTTAACACCTGGACGTTCATCACGGTTATCAAGTACTACTTCAATGCCTTGGGCTAATAATGTATCGTGTAGTTCATTACCAATGCGAACTTGTTCTTCATCCTTCATGGAAATGATTACAATAGCTACTTGGAAAGGTGCTAAATCTTTTGGCCAATTAATACCGTTTTCATCGGCATTTTGTTCTGCTAGGGCAGCCATTGCACGAGCAGGGCCAATACCATAGGAACCCATCCAAACATACTGCAACTGATTGTTTTGATCAAGATACTGTAAGTCTAACGCCTTAGAATATTTTGTGCCAAGTTTGAACGTATTACCAACTTCAATACCATGTGCGAAGTGTACAACTCCTTCACCATTTGGATTTTTATCTCCTTCTTGGATATTTCTTAAATCCCCATGTCCGGTAAGAGTGAAATCTTTTTGGTTTACTCCTGTGTAGTGGTAACCAGTTTTATTTGCACCTACCACAAAGTTATACATGTATAGCACTTCTTCATCTGCATAAAGAGGGCATTGAATATTGACTGGACCAGCAAAACCAATTTCAGCATTAGTCGCTGCCATAACCATTGCAGGATCCGCAAGTTCAACAGAGTTAGCCTCTAGTAGTTTACGTAGTTTTGTTTCATTAACATCACGATCACCACGTACCATAACAGCTACTGCTTTGCCGTCAACGTTATAGATTAATGTCTTAACGAACTTCTTTACATCTTTCTTTAGGAAGTCTGTCACTTCTTCGATTGTACGTGAATGCGGTGTTTCGACTAGAGTAAGAGTTTCTAATGTGTCTTCCTTCGTTGCAATCTCTGGAACACAAGGTGCGACTTCAATATTGCTTGCGAAACTATCATCATCACTTAATACAAGGATGTCTTCACCAAGTGGAGTAATTGCCTGGAATTCTTCTGATAACAAGCCACCCATGACACCTGTATCTGCACGAACAATACGATAATCTAAGTGAAGACGATTCATGATATTCTTATATGCATTAAATTGTTTTGCATAAGATATATCTAATCCTGCTTCATCTTTATCAAATGTGTAAGAGTCCTTCATTGTAAATTCACGCACTCGAATCAAGCCATAACGTGGACGCGGTTCATCACGGAACTTTGTTTGAATTTGATAGAGGGAAAATGGCATATCTTTGTAGGAACGAATCTGCATCTTAGCAGCCATCGCAAATAATTCTTCATGTGTTGGACCTAGTACATAAGGGACACCTTTACGATCTTCTAACGAAAACATTCCTTTGCCAAAACCAGCACGTCTTCCAGAAGATACATAAACTTCCTCAGGAATCAATGAAGGCATTGATAATTCTTGGCAATCTATCTTATTCATTTCATCACGGATAATTGCGTAAATTTTAGATAAAACACGATTACCCATTGGTAACATCATATACACACCAGCAGAGCTTTTCTTGATCATGCCAGCACGTACAAGTAGATTTGAACTTACTGAATCTTCATCTTTCGCATTCTCGCGAATTGTAAAGAAATAACTGTTTTTTAATCGCATAATATACCTCTTATAACCCTTAAGATTATAACATAGTTACCTTTAAATAGAATATTATCTAAAGTTAACATTCTAAGAAATCTTGGGAATGTTAGAATGATTTTTTTGTATGCATTAATCTGAAATAAAATATATACAAAATACATAAATTGTTATATTTCATGCGTATTTATATGTTTTTTTGGAATATTTGTTCGGAATTATTTACATAACTTTATTAATTGATATAATTAGTAAAATTATAAAAGGGAGGAATTACGTTAATGGCATATTACTATGATGAACCTTCACATACTTTTAGTGAATATTTACTCGTTCCAGGATTTACAGGACCTGAAAATATTCCTACCAATGTTTCACTAAAAACACCACTTGTTCGTTTTAAGAAGGGTGAAGAACCAGCGATTTCTTTAAATATCCCAATGATTAGTGCAGTCATGCAGTCTGTATCTGGAGATCGTTTAGGTATCGCACTTGCGAAAGAGGGTGGAATGGCATTCATCTTTGGTTCACAACCAATTGAAAGTCAAGCAGCTATGGTTGCACGAGTTAAGAATCATAAAGCAGGATTTGTTATCAGTGATTCAAATGTGAAACCAGACGCAAAGTTCACTGAAGTTTACGCTTTGATTGAAAAAACAGGACATTCTACAATTGCAGTTACTGAGGATGGAACACCAAACGGTAAGTTAATGGGTCTTCTTACTTCACGTGACTACCGTATATCTCGTATGACTGGCAATGAACTTGTTAAGGATTATATGACACCACGTGAAAATCTAATCGTTGGTGGGCCTAATACAACATTATCATCCGCAAATGATCTCATTTGGGATAACAAGTTAAATACACTTCCTGTTGTGGATGAAAATGATCATCTTCAATACTTGGTATTCCGTAAAGACTATGATTCCCATAAGGAACACCCAAATGAGTTGTTGGATAGTGAAAAACGTTTATTAGTTGGCGCAGGTATCAACTCACGTGACTATGCGGAACGTATTCCTGCATTGGTAGCTGCTGGTGTAGATTGTGTCGTTATTGACTCGTCTGAAGGATATTCAATCTGGCAAGCAGAAACAATTAAGTGGATTCGTCAACACTATGGTGACACTCTGAAGGTAGGTGCTGGTAATGTCGTTGATGCGGAAGGTTTTAGATACTTAGCTGAGGCTGGTGCTGATTTTATAAAGATCGGTATCGGTGGCGGATCTATTTGTATCACTCGTGAAACAAAGGGTATTGGTCGCGGTCAAGCTACTGCTGTCATTGATGTTGCGAAAGCCCGTGATGAGTACTTCGAAGAAACAGGTATTTATATTCCTATCTGTTCTGATGGTGGTATTGTTTATGATTATCACATTACATTAGCTTTGGCGATGGGTGCTGACTTTGTTATGTTAGGACGCTACTTCTCAAGATTTGAAGAAGCTCCAGGTGAAAAGTTGGTTGTAAACGGCAACACTGTTAAGGAATACTGGGGAGAAGGTTCTGCACGTGCACGTAACTGGGCTCGCTATGACCTAGGACAAGGTAAGAAGTTATCCTTTGAAGAGGGTGTAGATTCATATGTTCCATACGCTGGCTCCTTAAAAGATAACGTTGCAATGACTGTTCTTAAGATTAAGTCTACAATGTGCAACTGTGGCGCATTAACAATTCCAGAATTACAAGATAAAGCGAAACTTACACTTGTTTCCGCAACTTCTATCGTAGAAGGCGGAGCACATGATGTTCAAGTAAAGCACAACGATAATACATATAACAAGTAGTATGTTAAAGGCTCTTATGAGCCTTTTCGTTTTGCCAAAATGAAAACCTATAGATAACTATAGGTTAAAACGATTGATATAAATCTTTCTTTTGGTGTAACAGTTCTTTTATTCTCTTAAAAGTATTTTCTTCACCATTTATTTGAATGTAGCGTAGTATGCGCTCAAACAGGTTGGCAGTAAGAGGATGGAGATTTTGTTCATCTTTACTATTTAGATAATAATTTAGTGGTGATGATGGTATATATTGTTCTTTTTGATACACTTTACAAGCTGCGATACGATCGCAGATACTTTCAACCACATAGTTTTGTGGCATTTTAATAGGTTGCCATTTACCATCAATCTTATCCCACCAATATTCCCAATGGTGTTTGTTAAGACCTTTGTGATGAAGCCAACCTAATGAATAGCCATTCAGTTCTTTCTCCCTTGTATAAGGTGAACGATAACCTTGATAATAACGAATACTAGGAATGAGTTCAGAGAAAGAATACTTTGATAAATCATGTGTCAAACCTTGCTTATATAAACCACATTTAAAACAAAACTTACGTACGAGTCTACGATGTTCACCTATTGTTTTAAGATGATGAAATGTTTTTTGAAGAAATGTTGGTTTGTTGTTTTTACTCATGGGACTATTTTAATCCAAGCAATGAAAACAGGCAAGATTATGCACAAAATAGGGATGAACATGGTAAAATATATGTTAGGAGATTATAGAAAAATGAATCGTCATGACCAAAGAGAAAACGCAATGATTACGGTATATCAATACCTGATCGTTCAACGAGATATTCACGCACTTATCAATGATGTTTTTAAAGTTGATGAAAGTGAAATTGATCCATATTTTATTGATGTCATTAAAACATCAATTGAAAATGAAGAACGCTATCGAGAATATATTAACGCAGTCTTAAAGAAGGGCTGGTCTTATGAACGTTTAGGCCTAATTGAGAAGGCAATCTTATTGAACGGATGTGCTGAGTTTGATTTAAAGAAAACGGAGTCTGCTGTTATTATTGACCAATCTGTTCAGTTAGCAAAACGTTACTGTGACTCTGATACATATAAGTTGGTAAACAGCGTATTAGATGTAATATGAGTAGACGAGTTGTCCCAGTCAGTACTCTTGTAAATTATTTAAAGAAAGTAATGGATGAAAATCCAGTTTTACATGGAGTTATGATTGAAGGGGAAATTTCTAATATTCGTATGCCTTACAGTGGCCACTGGTATTTTTCGCTAAAAGATGATCATGCGACCTTGAAATGTGTAATGTTTTCTTCGGCAAATCAGAAGTTAGGATTTAAGCCTGAAAACGGAGATAAAGTCGTTTTAAAAGGTGATGTAAGTGTCTATGTTGTAGATGGTAGTATGCAGATGATTGCGACCAATATGGAACGTAGTGGTATTGGGCAATTATATCAACAGTTTGAATTATTAAAAAAGAAGTTGAGTGATGAAGGTTTATTCGATGCAAGTTTAAAAAAACCTCTACCGATGTATCCGATGAATATCGCTCTTGTAACAGGTAATAATACTGCCGCAAGAGAAGATGCATTAATAACATTAAAGAAACGCTGGCCTATCGCAAAACTCACTGAGTATCCAGCCCCTGTACAAGGTATGGATGCTGCACCAAAAATTATTACAGCTTTACAAGCTGCGGATAATGGTAATCACCAAGTGATTATGTTAGTTCGCGGTGGAGGATCAATTGAAGATTTATGGTGTTTTAATGATGAAACACTTGCACGATATATATCTCAGATGAAGACACCAATCGTTACTGGCATTGGCCATGAGATTGACTTTACTTTAGTTGATTTTGTATCTGACTATCGTGCAAATACTCCAACAGGTGCGGTTGAAGCTGCTGTACCTGATATGCAAGAAGTTTTAGCGACTTTACAAAATTACAGAAGTCGTTTAATGACTGCTATGCGAAATACATTCATGCATGCAAAAAAGCGATTGGTTTATAATGCAAGTCAACCAGTACTTACAAAGCCTGAACGTTTATATCGCGATTCTATTACACGTTTGGATTATTTGGCTGAAAAGCTTATGCGTTTTCAAGGGTTACCGATTGATAAACGACATGAACTTAATGATAAGTTTCATCGGTTTTCACAATTGATACGTGAACGTTCTTTAGCACTACATGAAACAATACAAGATAATAAGCAACATTTGTTAATGTACGCAAAACAATGTGTTCAAACTAACAAGAATTTACTTGTTCAATATCAATCACAGATGAAACATGCATTAAGTATCACTGCAGATGAAAGAAGAACAAGATTAGAAAAGAATATGTCATTATTAAATGCATATTCACCACTGTTAGTACTAAATCGTGGATATAGCGTTACTTATAAGAATCACAAAGTTGTCAATACAACAGAAAAATTAGATATTGGTGACGAAATTAATATACGTTTGGCTGATGGCACAGTAGGTGCTCTCGTTCAAACAAAGGAGGACAGTCATGCCAACAAAGGATAAGTCATTTGAAGAATCAATGAATCGATTAGAAGAAATTATCAATGATCTTGAAGAGAATGAAAAACCTCTAGATGAAACGATTACTTTATTCGAAGAAGGTCTTCAATTAGTGAAGGCTTGTGATACAAAACTAAAGAAATTTGAAACACAAATCAATGATGTAATTCGTAAAAATGGAGAGACTGACGATGCAAATTGAGTCACTTCTGGAAAATTACATAAACTCTCTTCCAGATAGTACAACAAAATCTGCGATGCTATATTCATTAACCGCTGGAGGGAAACGAATTCGACCACATCTTCTCTATACTGTTTTAAAGGGATACAATGTTAATCCGGAGATTGGTAATCCGTTTGCTTGTGCATTAGAGATGATACATACATATTCTCTTATACATGATGATTTACCAGCGATGGATAATGATGATTTACGTAGAGGTTTACCAACATGTCATAAGCAATTTGATGAAGCTACTGCGATTTTAGCAGGTGATGGTTTATTAACGTATGCATTTGAGGTTGCGGCTACTTCAAACGAAGATAGTGATACAGTTATAAAATGTATTTCTATTCTTTCGAAAATGGCCGGTCCTAGTGGAATGGTATATGGACAACAGCTAGATTTAGAAGCTGAAAATAAAGTCATTGATTGGACCATGCTTCAAAGAATTCACGAACATAAGACAGGATGCTTATTGACTGCACCGTTGTTGATGGCATGCATACTTTCTAAACATGAAGAAGATATTCTTGCATGGAAAAAGATAGGATTTTCGCTTGGTCTAGCATTTCAAATTCAGGATGATATTTTAGATATCGAGTTAACAGCGAAAGAATTTGGTAAATCAAATTCTGACCAGAAAAATCATAAGGGGACTAGTGTTTCAATTTTAGGGATTGAACGCGCTAAAGAAGTGATGAACAATCTATATCAATCTGCAACTCATGAAATTCAGTCTTTAACTGGATTCAAATCTGAAGAGTTATTAGAATATGTTCATCAAATCCAACAACGTCGAAAATAGGAGATATATTTCTATGGAATTAAATGAAATTCGTGACCCCGCATTTCTAAAGACTTTAAATAACAGTCAACTAAAAGACTTAGCTGAACAAATTCGTACATTTTTAATCTACTCTTTATCTAAGACAGGTGGACATCTAGCAAGTAATTTAGGAATTGTTGAATTAACAATTGCATTGCACTACGTATTTGATTCACCGAAAGATAAGATTATTTTTGATGTTGGACATCAATCCTATGTACATAAAATTTTAACCGGTCGTGCCGATCGTTTTTCGACGTTGCGCCAATATAAGGGGCTATCTGGTTTCCAAAAACGTAGTGAAAGTGTACACGATGTCTGGGAAGCAGGACATAGTTCTACTTCACTTTCTGCCGCATTAGGTATGGCTGTAGCAAGAGATTTAAACAAAGAGAATTATAGTATCATTCCTGTTATTGGTGATGGTGCTATTAGCAATGGCTTATCTTTAGAGGCACTTAATGAAATAGGTGTTGAAAAACGTAATATTATTATTATTTTTAATGATAATAATATGTCTATTTCAAAAAATGTCGGTGCCATGAATGCAGGTTTTTCAAAGTTACGCACATTAAAGAGTTACACAACTTTTAAATCATCTCTGAAACGGTCCTTATCAGGTAATCCGATTGGTGATGCATTATATAAAGGTTTAAAAGTAGTTAAGGATTCAATGCGTGAAGCTGTAATTGATGGTGGTATTTTTGAAGAATTTGGCCTTGACTATATGGGGCCGGTTGATGGACATAATATTCATGATTTAATTCAAATTTTAGAGACTGCGAAGCATCATAGAGGTCCTACATTAATTCATGTTATGACAAAAAAGGGGAAAGGTTATTCTCCATGTGAAGATGATAGTGAGGGACATTGGCATGGGGTAGGTCCATTCAATATCGAAACTGGCAAACCATTGCATGAAGTACCTTGTGGATTCAGTGCTTGGGGGCCATTTATGAGTCAATGCGTTGCGGAGTTTGCACAGAATGATAAAGATATTGTTTCTCTTACTCCAGCTATGATTAATGGTAGTGGTATGGGTATCTTATTTGCTAAATATCCAGACCGCAGTTTCGATACTGGTATTGCGGAAGAGCACACAGCAACTTTCGCAGCTGGTCTAGCAATTTCTGGTAAGAAACCATATATGTGTATCTATAGTTCATTCTTGCAGCGTGCTTACGATGAGATTAACCATGATATCTGTCGTATGGATTTGCCAGTTGTAATTGGTGTAGATCATGCTGGACTTGTTGGTGGTGATGGTGAAACTCACCAAGGAACATTCGATATTGGTATTCTATCAGGACTACCTAATATGATTATTTCGCATCCAAAAGATGCCCAAGAAGCAAAAGACTTATTGTATACAGCCTTTAACCAGAAACATCCATTTGCTGTACGTTTTCCTAAAGGTGAGGTAAAAACATCTACTGTATGTAAAGCAAATTTCATTCCAATTGGACAGTGGGAACTTTTACATGATTCACATGAAAATAAAGTGGCGATTATCACTTACGGTGATATGGTAAATAAGTTATTAGATAAAGTTGTGTCTAATAATCTTCCAGTAACGGTTGTAAATGCTCGTTATATTAAGCCGCTTGACTATGAGATGATACAGTCTCTTGTAGAACGTAAATTAAAATTATTTGTATATGAGCAAGACTATAAGACAAATGGGTTAGGGGCATTCATTTTGCAATACCTAAATGAATCAGAGATTTGTCTTCCAATCAAGATTTATGGATTGCCAGACAAGTTTATACCACAAGGAACAAGTGCACAGCTTCGAAAAGAATATCACATTGATATGAATACCTTCTTAGCTGATGTACAACAATATTTGTAGGAGAATATTATGCTGAAACACCTGTATATAAAAAACTTCATACTAATTGATGAACTAAACCTAGATTTTAAATCTGGGTTTAGTGCGTTTACTGGTGAAACTGGTGCTGGTAAATCAATTATGTTAGATGCTATTTCCATTTTATGTGCGGAGCGTGCAGGTGCTTCTTATATTTCAAAGGGAAAAGAGAAAGCAATTATTGAAGGTACTTTTGATTTATCCCAAAATAAACATGCATTAGAAATCATGGCAGATGCAGGACTTGAAACAAATGAAGATGTTACCTTTACACGGGAACTATTATCTTCAGGTAAGTCAGTTATCCGCATTGATCATCGAATTGTCACATTATCTCTAGCAAAAGATATTCTACGTGATGAGATTGATATTCATGGTCAAAGAGATACTGCGTATTTGTTGAATACAACTAATCATATAAGATTACTTGATACATTTTTACAAGTAGATGAAGAACTACAACAAGTAAAAGATTCCTATCAATGCTATTCAAAACTATTAAAAGAGAAAGAAAAAGCACTACAGAATGAATTTAATGAAAATGATTTAGAGTACTTCCAATATCAGATTCAGGAAATCGAACAAGCTGATTTAAAAATTGGCGAAGATGAAGAACTCGCTGAAAAAGAAAGACAGTATAAACAAATCAAAAACTCACTTGATAAATATAATCAAGTTTTTTCACTATATGAAAATGGTTTAGCTGATTCTTTATATGATTTACAAAAATTGTGTTTAAATTTAGGCAGTGATGAAAAAACTACAACAATTCAAACATCTATTTCTGATGCATATTATTCTATCTCAGATAGTATCGATGAACTTCATAAACTCGTCGGCGAGTATGATATGGACGAGGAAGAAATTAATGAAATGGAAGAACGTCTCTTTACAATTCAAAAACTAAAACGAAAGTATGGTAATTCCATTGAGCAGATTCTAGCTCAGCAAGAACAACTCAAGCAACAAGTACAGATGTTTACACATCGAAAAGAGTTTATTGAACAAATGGATCAGAAGATTTCAACTGCACTTATTACTTATCAGGAATATGCTTCTAAGTTATCAAAGATTCGGCGAACACGTGCAAATGAACTTGATGATGCAATCCTTATTAATTTAAAGGAATTAATGTTACCAAACGCATGTTTTAAAACAGTATTTACAGACTGCAAACCTAGTGAACATGGAAATGAAAACGTTGAATTTATGATTGCCATGAATAAAGGGGAAGAGCCAAAGTCTCTTGTAAAGACCGCTTCTGGTGGTGAACTAAGTCGATTAATGCTTGGATTAAAGGTTATCTTTACGAAATTACAAGGAATTCAAACTGTCATCTTTGATGAGATAGATACTGGTGTTAGTGGTCCGGTTGCGACTGCGATTGGTCAAAAGATGAAGGCTTTATCAAAGTCATGTCAAGTCTTTGCGGTAACACATTTAGCACAGGTAGCAGCTTGTGCAGATACACATTACTTTGTATCGAAAGAAGACCAAGATAATAAGACTATTACACATGTAAGTGAACTCGATGAAACAGGACGTATTAATCAGCTTGCTTTAATTTCGAGTGGCAGTATTACAGACATCTCAACAAAAGCTGCACAAGAACTCTATCGGAGAAACCATAGCTAATGTATCACGTATATTTTCATATTGATTTAAATGCATTTTTTGCGAATGCAGAAGTATTATTAAATCCAGAATTGAAAGGGAAACCCATTGTAATTTCTGGTGCTACTAGACGTAGCGTAGTTTCTACAGCAAGCTATGAAGCACGTGCTTTTGGCATTCATAGTGCAATGCCTGTTAGTGAAGCACAGAAGCTTTGTAGAGAATTGATTATCGTTGAAGGACACTATACCTGGTATCGTAATCTTTCCGAACGTTTCATGGAAATTGTACGTTCCTATACATATCTTGTAGAACAAGCATCAGTTGATGAGTGCTATGCAGATATGACAGAAGCAATTAAAAAATTTGAAAAACCTTTAGATCTTGCATGGTCTTTACAAAAACAAATATACAATGAACTAGGATTAACATGCTCGATTGGTGTTGCACCAAATATGTTTTTAGCTAAGATGGCTAGTGATATGAAGAAGCCAAATGGTATTACTGTTCTTCGTATTCGCGATGTTCAAGAGAAGATGTGGCCTCTACCAATCAAAGATATGCGTGGGATTGGTACTAAAACAGTTCCATATATGCAAGAAATCGGTATTCGTACGATCGGTGATTTAGCAAACTTTAAAGATATCTCTAAGCTAAGAGAATTATTAGGAAAAAACACAGATGATTTTATTGAACGAGCTAATGGCATAGATCGTCGCGAATTAGAGACAGAATGGGATGCAAAATCAATGGGCATTTCCGAGACGTTATTAGAAGATATTAATGAATATGAGGAATTATCTGGATTAATTAGAACACTAGCTAGAACGCTCTCTAAACGTCTTAAAAACGCAAGTAAAGTAGGTAGCTCTATTCATATTCGAATCTGTTACTATGATTTTAGAAATATAACTCGCGCTATGAAATTATCTACGCCAATTTGGCGTGCTGATGAGATTTATAATGCTGCTATAGCGTTGTTTGAAGATAATTGGGAAGAAGGGGAAGCAGTACGCTTATTAGGTATTACAGTAGGCGATTTTGCGGACGAAAGTTATATCTCCTCGCAACTAAATCTATTTGATGAAACAGCAGCATTTAAAGCGGAGACAAAAGATATTATTAATGATTTAAATGATATGCTTGGTTTAAAGAAAGCATTTGTAAGAGCTAGTAATCTTTTAAAGGAGAATACTCATGAAGATTCATGATGCATTTACAGAATATTTTACAAATCTCAAAATTAACGAAGGTAAAAGCAAGCGTACAGTATCTTCTTATACAAATGATTTAAAACAATATATTCGTTTTTTAGAAGAACATAGCATTACTAATACAAAAAAGATAAAAGCAGAATTAATTGAAGAATTTATCGCAAACCAAGGCGAAAATAAAGCATCTACTTCATTAGCAAGAATGACAGCTGCAATACGCTCTTTTCATCAGTTTATGGCAATGATGCATGATGAATCTGATCCAAGTTTAAACCTACAAGTACATAAAGGTCCTAAAACATTACCTGTATACTGCACAGTGGATGAAATCAAGCGTTTAATGCAATCTTTTGACGATACCAATATTCAGGATAATTTAGATCATACATTATTAGAAACCATCTATAGCTGTGGTTTACGTGTTTCTGAAGTATGTAATCTGACAATTAACCGAGTAGACCTTGATACAGGGAAAATTCGTGTACTCGGAAAAGGGGATAAAGAGCGTATTGTACCAATACCAAAAGGTAGTATTTCACTTCTAAAGCAATATGTTTCAATAACACGCGTTAATCTAATTCAGAAAAAAACAAATCTATTATTTCTGAATCGTTTTGGTCGTAAGATTACTAGCAAATATGTAGAATTGCTATTGCAACGTAAATGTGTTGAGCTTAACTTTCAGAAGCACATTACACCGCATAAACTAAGACATAGTTACGCAACACACATGTTACAAGGTGGTGCTGATTTACGTAGTATTCAAGAGATACTTGGTCACAGTAATATTCAAACCACAGAAATATATACACACGTACAAAATAAACAATTATTTGATGCTTATAATAAGTTTAATCCTTTGGCTTCACAAGACTTAGATATTTCAACCAAGAAGGATGAGTAATCATTTGATATGATACTCATCTTTTTATATATTTTTAATTCGCATAACATACATTATGCGAAGTTATTTATATAATAGAAAAGACACTCAAAATTGAGTGTCTAGTAGATTACTTAACTAATTCCTTTAAGTTCTTAGCTGCCTTGAATCCTGGAACCTTTGATTCAGGAATTGTGATTGTTTCTTTAGTCTGTGGATTGATACCTGTACGTGCTGCACGTGTCTTCACTTCAAACTTACCAAATCCAGAAATATCAACACGACCACCATCTTTTAAAGTACTTGAAACAGTATCAAATACTAAATCAACGATTTCAGCTGCTTCTTTCTTAGTTAAGTTGTGCTGTTCAGCTACTAACTCAGCAATGCTCTTTTTATTTAGTGTTTCTGCCATATTTTGTTTCCTCCTAATATGTTTGTATTTTACTATAGTTTTTATAGCACATTCAATATTGACATTTTTTGTTTATATGTGCTAGTTGCTAACTTTATATAAATCCTTAAGCAAGTTTTGTAAATCATTTTCAGTAAGGTCTTTAACGCCCGAAGCATTCTTATGGCCGCCACCATGGTATTGGTTTGCAATTGTATTTATGATTGCTGTTTTAGAACGTAATGAGCCATCATATAGTTTATGCACATCTACAGTTTTCTCTGTAAAGATAGCCCAAATTGAGAATTCTTTCACATGACCAATCTCATCAATACGATTACGTGCTGATGAAGCACTGATATTGTATTCATGCTGGATAGCTTCTGGAATGATTACATATGCTAAATGCTCACCAAATAACTGTGTATTGGAACGAATCCAATTACTGAAATGGAATGTTTTGTAACTAACATCGAACAATTCTCTATTAATCTCTGGAATTGCCAAATCATATGACGCTAATTTTGCCGCCATTTCTAAGGTATGTTGTGTTGTGTTACTTGTTCTAAAGCATAAGGTATCTGTTAATAGCCCCTTATATAGGTATGTTGCAATCTCATGATTCATAATCTGGTTATCACAGCTTGCAAAGAAACCTGTGAGAATTTCACAAGTAGCAGCTGCTTCTTCATAGACATAATTCTGATTTCCATATGGATCAAGATTTGGATGATGATCAATTTTAATTACTTTTTTTGCAAGTACATATCGTTGATCATCAATACGTTCTTTATTTCCGGTATCCAAAATAATTGCCGTACTGCAGCGTATTGTATTTTCATCTACTATATCAGATGGTGGATAAACAGTTTGATCTGTTGTCTCATCCCCCAATCTATATACCCTTTTGTCGGGAAAGTTTACTTTAATCCAACTACACAAGCCATTCTGAGAGCTTAGAGCATCGCAATCGGGATGCGTATGTCTAAATAGTGTAATAACATCTGCATCCTCAATTGTCTTTAATAATTCCTTAAAATCGAGATTCATTATAGTCCTAACAATCTAACTGTATCGCGTGCAATTACAACTTCTTCATTTGTAGGAACAATCCATACCTGAACTTTTGAATCAGGTTTAGAAATGAGGCATTCTTTACCATGAATTGTAGCATTTAATTCGTAGTCGATACTTAAGCCTAAAGCTTCTTCCATAGCCTTTAAAATACGTTCTCTGCATGCGTCATCATTTTCGCCAAGCCCTGCTGTAAATGCAATTGCATCTACGTGTCCTAATTGGAAGTAATAGCCACCTACAACGTTAATAACACGGTTTGTATAGAGTTTTCCAGTTAGAATACCACGTGGATCACCAGCATCAATAGCTGCTTGAACATCACGAGCATCAGAACTTATACCTGAAATACCTAACATACCAGACTTCTTATTTAAATATGTATCCATATCATCTGGTGTGCATCCTAACTTCTTCATCATGTAGTATACAACAGTTGGATCAATGTCACCACAACGAGTGCCCATCATAATTCCACCTAATGGTGTTAATCCCATAGATGTATTTAACACTTTACCATTCTTGATAGCAGTGATTGAGGCACCGTTACCTAGGTGGCATGTAATCATGTTTAATGTATTAACATCCTTACCCATTAATTCAGCAGTGCGACGATTAACATACTGATGACTTGTACCATGTGCACCATAACGACGAATCTTATAATCTGTATACCATTCATATGGTACCGGGAACATATATGATTCTTCCGGCATTGTCTGATGGAATGCTGTATCAAAGACAAATACATGACCTATATTAGGTAAAGATTCCTTAAATGCTCTATAACATACTAAATGTGCAGGATTGTGTAATGGCGCTAATTCACCATATTCTTCAACAATCTTTTCAACTTCTTCATCTACAACTACAG
Organism: uncultured Solobacterium sp.; assembly: GCF_963517755.1. Lineage (NCBI taxonomy): Bacteria > Bacillati > Bacillota > Erysipelotrichia > Erysipelotrichales > Erysipelotrichaceae > Solobacterium > uncultured Solobacterium sp. The sequence goes on along the minus strand of NZ_CAUQGG010000001.1, from coordinate 72,421 downwards.
ACTGATCAAATGAGGAACCACCTTGCACGATACGATGTCCTGCACCCTTGATTTCATCAAGATTTTCTACAATGCCAAGTTCTGTTAATTTATTTAATAGAATATCAACAGCTACTTTGTGATTTGGAATTGGAAGTTCCTCAGTTTCCTTTTTTCCATTGTACTTAATCGTGAAGGCACCCATTTGTTGCCCAATACGTTCTGCCTGTCCGCTTGTTAATACTGTTTCGCTAGGCATATCAAATAATTGAAACTTTAGTGATGATGATCCTGAATTTACTGAAATGACTTTACTCATGTCTTCCTCCTTAATCAATTTCTGTATCTAAGCATTGGTCTATTAATTTGCTGACCTCCGCTGAACCAACTTTACGTATCTTATCATATAGCTTGCATCGCTTAGTATACGATGCATGCATGCATAATTTCTCTTCATACGAATCTAACTCGATTCTGCAACGTTTAATTGTATCGTGAATCGCCGCTCGTGATGTATTCACTAGTTCGCTGATTTCTTGCAACGATAAATCATCACGGAAGTAAAAATTACATATCTCTTGTTGTTTTTGTGTTAATAGCTTTTCATAGAAGTCTAATAAACTGTTGTAATATAACTTACTTTGCATTTTCTAATCCTTCTGAAATGCTATATAAATATGCATCTAAGTCAAATGGTCGCAAGTCTTTTGGCTGTTCCCCAAGCCCGAGATAATATACAGGGATATGTAACTTATGCTTAATCGCAATGACAATGCCACCTTTTGCTGTACCATCCATCTTCGTTAGGATAATACCACTAAGATTTGTGGCCTCGGCAAAAATCTGTGCTTGTGATAAACCATTTTGTCCAGTTGTAGCATCTAATACAAGCCATGTATTATGCGGTGCTCCAGGAATTTCCTTAGCTGCCACTCGATTCATTTTTGATAACTCATTCATTAAATTTGCTTTGTTCTGCAACCGACCTGCTGTATCGCATAATAAGATATCTATTTTATTTTCGATAGCATATCTGCATCCATCAACGATGGCTGCACTAGGATCTCCGTTCTCTATTCCCTTGATACACGGTACACCTAAACGTTCTCCCCATTTTGCAAGCTGATCAATTGCACCAGCGCGGAATGTATCCGCTGCAGTAAATGCGACTGACTTTCCTTGGTCTAAAAACATGCGTGCAAGTTTAGCTGATGTTGTAGTCTTTCCTGAGCCGTTAACACCTTCTAATAAGAAAACTGTTGTGCCATTTTCATTAAATGAAATTGGCTTATCTGGTGTAGCTTCATAAATCTCTTTCATTGTTTCAAGCAAGAAATTCATCGCCCATTTAAATGTAATAGTAGGATATTCAGAACATTTTATCTTCATCTGTTCGCAAATATAGTCTGCTGTTTCAATACCTACATCACTTTCCAAAAGGATAATTGTTAATTGTTCAAGGAACTCGTCATCTACCCCTTTGTATTTATATTGCATTTGATTTAATTGATCACCAAATGTTTGTTTTGATTTTTTAAAGCCTGATAAGTATGTTGCTTTATCATCTTTTTTAGAAAAGGCTTCTTTTAACTTATCTAAAAAACTCACGCTTGTACCTCCTCGGTTGTTGCATCTGCCATATTGAGTGCATCATGTAAAGTAACCTTTAACATTTGTGATACACCTTGGTTCTGCATTGTTACACCATATAGTACATCTGCATTTTCCATTGTACCTGGACGATGTGTAACAACGATAAACTGGGTTTGGTGTGTATAGTGATGTAAGTATTGTGCAAAGCGTTCTACATTACCTGGGTCTAACGCTGCTTCAACCTCATCAAGAATTACCATAGGTACTGGCTTAATCTTTAATATCGCAAAGAGTACGCAAAGCGCAATTAAACTCTTTTCACCACCTGAGAACAACATGTTATTTTGAACTGCTTTTCCTGGAGGCTGTGCATCAATATCAATACCTGTATTCAAAATATCAGAAGGATCTTGTAATGTAAGAACAGCTTTACCACCACCATAAAGAGCACGGAAGATGTCATTAAACTCAGCATTAACTTTATCAAAAGTTTCTTTAAACTGTCGCTTCATAACAGTATCCATCTCATCGATTGCTGCTAGAATCTTATCAACGCTTTCCGTTAACTCCGCAATCTGATTCTTTAGTGTCTCGTAGCGTTCATTTACTTCGTTATACTCTTCTGGTGCATTCATATTGATATTACCAAGGCGCTCAATATCTGCACGTAATTGTGCTACTTCTTCTTTGGCATTTTCAATCTGTTCATCTGTCACCTTTGTCTTAGCAAATTCATAGGTCAACTGATATTCACTTGCAAGTCTTTGCAAGCAAGCTTCCATACGTGTTTCAAGTTTACCTTGATCAATCTTTATCGCATTTGCACTAGCTTCTGCAGTACTTAATTCCTTACGCATTTGACGTGTTTGTTGTTCTTTGCGTTCAGCCTCTTGATTGATTTGATATCTTTGTTCACGTTTTGCCTTCATATCGTTCGTGATTGTATCACGCTCTAAATAAGCTTGATTCAAACGTACGATGAGTTCTTCTGTATGTGATTCGTCACCATCTTGATTTAAACCCTTTGGATCTAATAACGCTAAATCATTCTTTAACTTTTCGTATTTTGCTTTCTTTGCATCTACGACAGGTTCAAGTGCAGCAACTGCATAACGTTTTTCGCTCATAGCTTGTGCAGCTTTATCACGTGCTTCATTAGCTTGATTTAGGGCCTTTGTCGCTAGTGTAACACGAGCTGATTCAGCATCAATAAGCGCGTTAATTTCTTCTGCCTCTTTGCGCATAGTCATAATATTAGTATCATGACGAGTCTTACCACCAGTCATAGAACCACCACGGTGGATTACTTCACCACCAAGTGTAACAATCTTATACATACGCTTTGTTAGAGTTGATAATTCATTACCAGCTTCCATATCCTCTACAACAAGAACATTATTTAAAAGACTAGTAATGACCGGTTCAAATTGATCCTGATTCTTCACAAAGTCTGACGCAACGCCTAAATAGCCTTTTGTATTCTGACAGATAATTTGATTATCTTGTGATACATAGCGTGGTGTGCAAACAGTTAACGGTAAGAATGTAGCACGACCAGATTGGTTCCTATTTAAGAAGCGAATCGCATCACGTGCAGCTTGTTCATCAACTGTAACGATATGATTCATCGCAGCACCTAATGCAGTAGATACAGCTTCTTCGTATCCATTTTCGACCTGTAATACTTGCCCAATTACACCAAGAATACCAGATAATGCATTTTGATTATCCATAATAGAGCGAATACCTTGTTGGTTATTAAATGGATTACGCATTAACTGATCAATGACATTCTTGCGATTTTCTAAAGAGCGTAAACGATTAGAAGCTTGGTCATACTCACTACGCTTATCTACAATATTTGCGGCGGCAGCACTTAACTGTTGAGAATATAAACGAATTTCTGTATTTAAAGCATCTAAACGTTTTTGACGATCTTCAAATTCAACACGAGCCTCTTCAATTAATCCGGCAAGTTGCTTGGCTTTTTGCTCATTAGTGCCTGTTTCTACAATATACTTACGCTTTTCATCAAGCTCTGTACGACGCGCTTCTAAACCTGCAATCTCATTGAATTTCTTCATGAGTTCATCTTGTAAGTCATTAATTTCACGGTCTAATGTAGAAATTTGTCTTCTACTTTCCGAAAGCTTTGTTTCATTTATTTGAATATCTGTAGAAAACATAGTCGTCTTTGTTTCTATGTCAAACAGTGCTTTCTTTGCAGATTCGATATCGGCATGGATACTTTCAATATCTTGTACTAATACTGAGATTTCAATTTCTTCTAAGCGTTTTTTCTTCTCGCGATAAATCTCTGCTTTTCTAGCTTGTCTCTTTAAAGGAGATACTTGCTTTTCGAGTTCAATTAAAATATCGTTTGAACGATCAAGATTAGCTTTTGTTCTTTCTAGTTTCGATAAAGATTCTAATTTTCTCTTCTTATATTTAGCAACGCCTGCAGCCTCTTCGAAGATACCACGACGTTCAAGAGGTTTTGCTTCCGCAAAAGTTAAGACATTACCCTGCGAGATAATACTTAAACTATCTTTACCAAGACCTGTATCCAAGAATAGATCAACGATATCCTTTAAACGTACATTCTTACGATTGATTAGATACTCTGCTTCGCCAGAATCACGAAAAAGACGACGTGTAACTTCTATCTCGTCCTTGTCATCATTTAAAATGTGATTTGTATTGTCAAATACTAGTGTAACTTCCGCCATATTAACTCTACGACGGTCAGCACTACCCGCAAAAATAACATCATTCATTTTATCGCCGCGCATGCTTTTGGCACTTTGTTCTCCAAGTACCCAACGAACAGAGTCAGCGATATTTGATTTTCCACAACCATTAGGACCTACAATACCAGTAATTGGATGATCAAACTGGATAATCGTACGATCCGCAAAGGATTTAAATCCCTGCATTTCGATTCGCTTTAGAAACATAAAATCTCCTTAAATCTCTTAGATATTATAACAAAATCACCTTCTTCAAACCACAAAAACGGGAAATTTAACAAATATTAATTGAAAAAAACAGCCGAGATATACAGGCTGTTTCAGAAAGATTATTTGTTCTTTAATTGTTCTAAAATCTTTTCTAATAGAACTGTTTCATCGCTCTTTACAGGTGCAGCTTCTTCCTTCACTTCTGGTTTCTTAAGCTTGTTAATTGCCTTAACCATAACGAACAATACAAATGCTAATAAGAAGAAATTAATTACGGATGAGATAAATGCACCAATCATCAAGTTAACAGAACCTAAACTAATTACAACATTTGAGAAGTCAACCTGGAATATTACACCAACTAATGGGTTAATAATATTTTCAATAAATGACTTGATAATAGCTTGGAATGCACCACCAATGATGACACCAATAGCCATGTCCATTACGTTACCACGTAACGCGAACGCTTTAAACTCTTCAATAAAATTTTTCATATTATTTATCCTCCAATATAGATTTTAATTCGATAGTATCATCATCTAGAATCAAGTAATTACCCATGCAGAACGGATTGTCAGTTTTGAAGGCTGACGATTCTAAGATCGAAACTTCGTTAGCATTATATGATATTTCATAACGATTGCCACGTAAATCGCTCATAAACTTTAAATTTTGTTGATTTGTGAAACGATCTTTGATATGCATAAGAGTCCGTTTACCATAAACAAACTTATAAACTGGTGGTTGAAAGCCATAACGTTGTTTAAAAGCATCTAGTGTTTTCTCGATTTGTAAATCATTCATTTCCTCTGAAAGAATAACACCTTTCATACCTGGAATCGATAATACATATGCAATCGCATAAGAATTAACAACATTGAGTGTCATGCCCCCGATACAATCCACAAGCTTATTATTAAAATCTCCAACTTGAGAAACAACTGTATTGATAAGAGTTGCCTTACCTTCTTGTGATTCATGGATTACAGGGGTAACTGTATCATTCTCAACTACATTTAAGTAACTTTCACAATCAAATACTCTTGGTTTCTTTGTTTGAATAATATACTTGTAATTTTGGTCAAACACATTCTCTGTATGATAGTGATACGCTTGTTTGCCTAGTCTTATATGTTGAATAGCACGTAGATTATCTAATTTTTCTAATGCTAATCTACGAGTTTCGTTTATCACGCTAACTGGCAAGAAGATATGCTCAATTTCACCCTTAAGTTCTATAATTCGGTATGCAGATGCACCGGTTTTTGCAAGAGCTGCTTCAATCTTTTCTCTTGTTAGTGGTGCATTTTTTGCTAGTTCTAGATTCACTAAGCTTTCTTGGATAATTGTATGTTCACCATCAGAAACTATCAGTTTTAAAGGTTTTCCAATTCTTGCTTCGTAGGAAACTGTAATATCAACTAATCTACTAAACGCTTCAATGTGATGTTGTACTTCATCTAGCAATCTAGTATCTGTTGTTTTATGCAACTTTTGTCCTCTCTTTGGTCTTCCTTCTTTGCATTCTAGAGTAACAATCTGTCCAGGGTTTGCACTATTCACCAAGAGATTCTTTTGGTCATAAATTTTAACAGCAGTTAATCCAATATCTTCAGGTACGCTTAGAATACGTAAGCCATCATGCTGGTATAGTGGTTTTGAAAGTTTTACCTTTACTTTGCCTTTATAGAAATCTACAACTTCTCCAATTACAACTCCTTGATGATTCGGACGATATTGGCTCATACGTTTAGTAACATCATCATGGAATAGATGGCCTTCTGAAAAACCACGATTAAACATCAGCTTTAACTCTTCTTGACGTTTCTTTGTTACACAATATGTTTCATTACGATAATAAGCATCGATAGCTTCACGGAAAGTCTTTGTGATAAGCCAAACATATTCCGGACGTTTCATACGTCCTTCTATCTTCAAACTACTAACACCTGCTCCTAACAGTTTTGGTAATTGATCAATAACATTCAAGTCCTTTGGACTAAGAATATATTCTCCTTCTTCAAATTCCGAACCATCTTCCTTGTAGTATTTCATGCGGCAACATTGTGCACACATACCACGATTCGCACTGCGTTGTTTCGTAACAACACTAAACTGACATTGACCACTATAGCTAATACAAATAGCACCATATGCAAATACTTCAATCTCCATGCCACTCTTACATGCTTTTTTTACAAGTTCAATTGGTGTTTCACGAGCTAATACCACCCGTTTAACTCCTTGTGTTTTCATATATTCAATGCCAGCAATATTATGGACATGCATCTGCGTTGAACAATGAACTTCAAAATCTGGAAAACATGTACGAACATAATGAAACAGGCCAAAATCTTGAATCAATAAAGCATCCACATCATGGTCATATAAAAATTGAATTTGGTCTTTTGCAGCTTCAATTTCAGGTTCATATAATATGGTGTTCATTGTCACATAAACTTTTACTCCGCGAATATGACAATAACGTACTGCTTCAATTAACTCTTCTCTCGAAAAGTTTCCTGCAAATGCACGAGCGGAAAAAGAATTTAGTCCTAAATAAACTGCATCACAGCCAGCTTGTACTGCCGCAATTAACGCTTCCATATTTCCTGCTGGCGCAAGTAATTCAGTTTTCTTCATAAAACCCCCTTAATCTTTTGATACTCGTTTATAAGTTGCTCTAGTCTCATCTTTGCATTTGCGGCAGAAGTACTAGGCAAACTAATGTGTGGTATATCTAAATGAATATATTGATTATATAATACAGCTGCTTTCTTCCCAGTCGTAACAATCAACTGTATATTTGATTTATGGACTAAACCAGCAATATCATTCGTTTTGACATTCTTGATAGAAGAATCAGAAGATCCTTCAATAGTACAAGAATGAATTACATCCCACATTGCAATATGATGCTGATGACAAAATAACACACGGTCAGTAATTTCTACTTTGAATAAAGCCTCCATTACTGCCCAAAAACGATTGGTCTTATTTGCATAATACATCTTATTTTGTCTACTAATCACAGATGGAAATGAACCTAATATTAATACCCGTGAGTGTTCATCATAGATTGCATCCAAGGGATGTATAACTTTCTTAGCACTGGCTTTCATCGAAATACTTAGCCAGTCCACCGATGGATGTTTCTTTCAAACTCATCGGTATACAATTACCAGTTTCTTTCATAGTCTCAACGATCGTATCAAAACTTACTTTATGAGTAGCACGGACCTTGTTCATGTGAATCGCTAGATTTGCGGCATCAATTGCACGTAGGATACCTTGTGAATTACGTTCGATACATGGAATCATGACATACCCCATAACTGGATCACAAGTTAACCCTAAATGATGTTCAATTCCAATCTCTGCTGCGTATTCAATATCATTTAAATTACCACCCAGAATATATGCAAAGGCAGCACTTGCCATTGAAACAGCAGATCCCACTTCAGCTTGACAGCCACCAACCGCACCAGAAATCGTCGCATTATGCTTAATTAAATTTCCAAAGATACCACCAATAGCTAGAGCATCAACCATAGTATCCTTATCAATCTTCAAGTCATGAATGCAATGATATGTTAAAGCAGCGATAACACCACATGCGCCAAGTGTAGGCGCAGTTACCACCTTATGTGTATCAGCATTTTCTTCGCCTGCGGCGTAAGCATAGCTCATTAGTTTTAAATCATTTGCATACGAACAATTGTTTTCTAAACTCTCTAAATATAACTTACGTGCAACACGTTGCAATTTTAACTTACCAGGTAAAATCCCTGCTTCTGCAGTTATACCTGCATGAATACATTGGACTTCTGCATCCACGATATCAGAAAGATGTTGACGTAAATTTGGCTCATAAGAATAGATATAAGAAAGTAACGATTCATTTTTATCTTGTAATACTTGCTTAATTTCTTTTAGTGTATTTTCCTGATATACTTCATCGTTCCAATCAAGATCTTTTTCCACAATCCGAATACTACCACCACCGATGGAAAATACAGTCCAACGTTGCTGAAGTTCATGTTTATCATTGTATGCGCGAATATAGAATCCATTAGGAAATTCTTCTTCCCATTCAAGAGAAAAAATTACTTTCACTTCACCTAATAAAGTTTGTTCAATAATCGCATCTGTATGATGCCCTTTCCCGGTTAAGGATAAAGAGCCAAAAAGTTCAGCTTCATAGTAAGGAAATGCACCATATGATTCATTAAAGAGCTTGCAGGCTCTCTCTGGTGCTAATGTATGTGAACTGCTCGGTCCACGTCCTATTTTATATAGTTCTTTAATTGATTGCATGTTAACTCCCATTCTTTAATAAGAACTGTTCAAAACCATTTTTGGGATCAATTCGTCCCGCTTTAATACCTTGTTCAAGCGTTGCAAGTTCCTCTAAATATCGTAATACAGTCTTTGACTGTAGATGATAACAACTTTCTAAACCTTTTTTGATTGCCCAATCATCCGCATGTAGTCTTGTAGCAATCATACTATCTGATAATCCACGTTCATACAGTTTTTTAATGTTATATAAGCTACGTAATTTACTTGCAAGCATTGCAATCATCGCAACATAGTCATAACGCGCTTGTAACATTTCATCTACTGCTAATAATGCAGAAGATAAATCATGCGCAACGAATGCATTGCTCATTCTAAAGATATTTAAATCAGCGTTCATCGGTACGATATGTATAATATCTTCAAGATTCAACTCTTTCTTTCCATAAAGATCAATCTTTACAAGAGCATTATGAAATTTCAAAGTATCATTACTAACACGTTCCAACAATTCGCCTCGTGCATCACGTGTAAGTTTATATTTATTCTCTTTTAACTTATCATCTACATACTTTTCAAACTCCCACGGCTTCATGAGTTCAAATTTCACAATTCTAGTATCATAAGACATTAGAAGTTTATATTCTTTCTTTCTGGTATCAGCCGAAAATGTATGACAATAAAATACCAGTAACGTATTTGGATTCGGATTTTTAAGATACGCTTCAAGTGATTTTAAGCGTTGTTCTTTCTCTGCTTCTTGTTTCTCTAATTCTTTCTTAGATGTCTTTACTGCAGCACGCAAGAAATACGGTTCTTTTATTATGATAGCCTTTTTAGCAGAATCATCGAATAGAGAAAATGTATCACAAGCTACCAACGCTTCATCAAAACGAAATGTTTTAGCATTTGAAGCATCAAAGGTTGTGACATAATCTTTTCCTATAGAAAACTCTTTTAAAAGAGTAGCTAAGCGCTCCTCTTGTCGATACATATCTTTTCCACTCAATAAGTAAACTGTCATACGCTAACTTATTATAACAATTTTCCCAGACGATGTTAGAGCGAAATGCTTATGAAAGATACTAAAAAACGAAATATCTCCATAAGTTCCTGTATCCATCCACATAATACCCCTCTTATCCATTTCTTTAATGACAGCACGTGATGGTAAATGACTGGATAAATATGGTTGATTGATACAGATACATACTTTTGGTTGTAAATAATCAAAAAGTTCTGGTGGATTAGCATTTTTAGATCCATGATTTGCAAGTATCATCACATCAACATTTAAAGAATCATAATGATTTAATAAATACGTGATATCACTATGATCTAAATAAGTAAACACGATAAAAGTAAGTTCATTATATTTAAAATACCAAATTGGATGTTCAGTATTTTGCAAATTAAGTTGTTCTGCAACATAACTTTGAGGTGCTGATACTATCTCTACCCCTTCAGTATCATCCCCTAATTCCACCACTGCGAAAATCTTAGAAATACCTTTTGCATGTAGATAACTTTGTAAATCATTTGATATAACTGACTTTGGCTCAGATAGTACTGTTGCACAATTAGAAAGCATTGATTTTAAAATAATATTTGTATTTTTCGGAGTGTTTAGCACTGTTACTTCTGATAATGGATGAACGATAGATAAACTAAGAAATATTATCACAGTACTTGCGATAGTGTATATTCTAAATTTATGTTGTTTAAATAATGCATATACCATTGGTAAAAACAACATTCCAATACCTATGATATTTCCATTTATCTTGATTGATTGAATCTTCGAAATCATTCTAGAAACAAGCGATACTAGCTCTACTATATTTAGACCAGTATACAATTGAATAAAACCCATTATCCAAGTAAAACCCATAAAGTAGCGGATGATGGGATAAAACAAGAATGAAAGTAATTGGATTGATTGAAATTTAATACTACAAATGCTTCCAATCAAACAAGCAGTTATTATCTTACGATGGGATTTTGAAAACAGAGTTTGTAAACGATAAATAAGCGGTATTTGAAACGATAACGAATATAGAGCCCTAGGGAATATAACCAATAAAACTATCGATGAGATTAGAATTTTTACTCTTGTAGGAATATCCACAAACTGCAATATTCCATACAATAACGAGTACACTAAGATAATTGGATAATGATAAAACAGATTTAAAACAATAAGACATAATACTTTAATGATTTTACGTTGTCTTTGTGTACTAAAAAACTTTAAAACATATAACAATAACCATACACTTGCAATATATGAAAAACCAGTTTGATCAAAAATATCTGATATATCAATTCCCTTATTTTTGATGTGAAAGATAATTTGATATAAAATCTCTCTCTTTAAATTATCATCAAGCTTTTCAATATGGTTTTGTACCCAAGAGCGTAATGTGAAATATTGTTGTGTCACTTGTATTTCCGATTGATATGTATAGCCACTAAAACCATTCTCTTTTGCCCACTTGTATAATGAAAATCCATAAAATTTCGAATCATAATCAAATGAATGGATATGTTGCGTAACTTCTACCTCAGCATCAAATGGTAGAGTTGTATTCGTATACACTACAATCCGATTATCGCTATTTTCAATAATTGCATAATTACTTTTTATATCAACGATTCGATATGTTTCTGATGAGATAAAATGAATCTTAGGAAAATACGTCATACATAGGATACAACTTAGAAAAATACAACTCTTAATACTATGATGTCGATACCAATATAGAATACATAAAAGGAAAACAATGAATTTATAGATATCTTGCATATATAGACATAATAGATACATCAATAATACAAGTAATGGATTTCTTAGAATTCCTTTCATAAACAGATTTTATCTTTTATGAAATCAAACTTTGCTTGACCTATCCCTTTTACTTTCATTAAATCTTCTAATATCTGGAATAATCCATGTTGATTTCGATAATCAATGATTGCTTGTGCAGTTTTCTCACCGATTTTAGGAATTTGCAATAACCCATTCAAATCAGAAGTATTAATAGAAATCAAATTCACAGAAATATCACTAGATTTCGTTGGTATTGTTAATACATCTTTATCATGCAAAATAGTCTCTAGGTTCAAACTAGATATATCTGCATTTTCGTTTAAACCCGCTTTCGATAATAGTTCCTGTATTGTTGCATATGGATCTAGAGAAATTACACCTTGTCTTAATACAGCACCGTAAACCGTTACTTGAATTGAAGATTTACTATATTGATTTATATTGATAATGTTGAATTTACCTGATGATAAAATGATGAAACATAAAAAAACAGTAAGTAGTAGTCTCATACGTCCTCCACTTACTGTATTTGTTGTAATCTTAGTGATTCCTTACTTAATCTTAACAATTTCAACTGTATAAGGATTTGCGACACGTACTTCACAAACATCACCAACCTTATGGTCTAGAATTGCCTGTGCTAATGGTGTTTCATTAGATAGGCGACCATTTAAAGGATCTGATTCTGTTGAACCTACGATATTGTAAGTAACTTCCTCCTTAGTATCATTGAAGAATAATGTTACGCTAGAACCGATATGAACAGCTGACTTCTTACCAGCCTTTTTCGTATCAATAAGTTCATAGTTTCGCAGCATGTATTCCAAAGTTGAAATACGTGCTTCTACCTTTGCCTGCTCATCACGAGCCGCATCATAGTCCGCATTTTCTGAAAGGTCACCCTGTGCACGTGCTTCAGCTAGTTCCTGCTTAACTTCTTCACGAACAACATGGACGAGGTTATAGTATTCATCCTGTAATTTTTTTAGACCTTCTTCAGTAAGATATGTTTTATTTTCTTCAGCCATTTTATTACTCCTTACGCTTGGTTATTATAGCATTGTGTGCGTGATGATGCTACTGATTTTTGTTGTGAGTAAATCAATCGCAACCGTATTCTTGCCACCTTCCGGAATGATTACATCCGCATATTTCTTTGATGGTTCCACAAATGCTTCATGCATTTGCTTAACAGTTCCCACATATTGATTTACAACAGACTCTAATGTTCTACCGCGTTCTTTTACGTCACGAACTAAACGTCGAATAAATCGAATATCCGCATCAGTCTCCACGAAAATCTTGATGTCTAGTAAATTTCGAATCTTTTCTTCTTCTAATACAAATAAACCTTCCAGAATCAAGACATCACATGGATAACAATCTTCTGTTTCGTTACTACGTGTGTGATTGACAAAATCATAGATTGGTTTACGAATAGCTTTATTCGCAATTAGATCTTGAATATTTTCGATCAATAAGTCATTGTCAAACGCAAATGGATGATCGTAATTTGTCTTAATACGCTCTTCCATTGGCTTCTCTGCTTGATCTTTGTAATAGTCATCTTGCCGGATAATTAGTACAGATTTTTTATCCGCAAATGTCTTTTTGATTGTTTCAGAGATTGATGTCTTTCCAGATGCACTACCACCGGCAATGCCAATAATAATCGGTTTACTCATTCGTATTTGCCTCTTTCACTTCTGATTTAATAAGTATCTCATTTTCGTCATAGTATAAACGGATTGAAAATGGAACTTCGTTTCGAAACATTTTCTCCAGGAAGATACGATCACCTTCCCAAAGTTCTAAATCTAAAATATCCTTCTTTGGTATATATGCCAGTGTTCCCTCGCTACATTCATGTAGAGTTCCAACATAATCACTTGTTTGATATACATAGATTTCTTCATCTTCATGATGTTCATAATGAAAATGAATGATACCACAATATAGCGCAGATTGTACTTGATATCCTGTTTCTTCTATTACTTCACGTACCATGCATTCATATGGTGTTTCATTTGTCTTTAACTTTCCACCTACACCTATCCATTTACCGTGATTTAAGTCATGTTGTTTTTTATTACGTAATAACATCAACCACTTATCATCATGGACTAGATAACATACTGTACTTTTAATCATTTAAATTTACATGATCTTTCACATTTTGATTATGTTCTGTAAGTGTCTTTGCAAAGAATACTTCACCCGTCTTCGTATCTGCCACAAAGTAGAGATAGTCTGATTCAATCGGATTTAATACAGCTTTAAATACCTTCTCACCAGGATTCTCAATTGGTCCTGGAGGTAACCCTTTGTGTAAGTAAGTATTATATGGTGAATCAAACTCTGCATTAACTTCACAAGCTTGCCACTTATCTGTTTGACGGTCAAAATCGATTGCATAGCATACTGTTACACTAGACTGTAATAACATACCTTGGTTTAAACGATTATAGAACACGCCAGCAATTGTACGGAGTGTCGTTTCATCGCCTCCACCTTCGTACTGTACGATACTTGCTAAGGTATATAATTGATGAATCGAAAGCTTACTCTTAGCAATTGCATCTTTATTTGCTTCATAAACAACTTTTGTTTGATCTAACATCTTTAGTGTTACATCTTTCGCAGTTGTTTCTTTATAAAATTCATAGGTGTTTGGCGCAATATAGCCCTCTAGATAAATACGTACATTGTCTTGGAACATTTCATCAGTAATAAATAGATATGTAGACTTCAAAGAAGAAATCCACTCTTTATCATTCCATAACTGAAGTAACTCATCTTCTTTGACGTTCGTAACTGCCGCAATCTTTTCAGCAATATGTTTTGCCCAGTCACCTTCCGTAACGGTTACAGAAACAGTATCACTTGCTGCTGCTGTTGCACTATTTAATTTTTCTAAAATTGCTTGCAAATCCATATTACGATTTAATGTAAATGTTCCAGACTTAAAATTATTAAGCTCGTAGAGTCTAATATACAACTTCGCAACATTTACATCTTTGATTAGATTCTCATTTTTAAGATGTTGTAAGATATCAGCTGACGTATCACCAGTATTCACTTTAAACTCAACTTCTTCAGAAGTATCTGAAACAGCTTTAATTGATTGTGAATAATAAATATAAGAACTTACGCATCCAACAGCTAATATCAAAATGAGTAATAAAGGAATTAAACTTCTCTTTTTTCTTCGCTTAGCCATGTCTATTCACCATCATCTTCACTGATAAATGCACCTAATACTTCTTGGCACATTTCCCATTCTTCTTCATCGATAACTTCATCCATTGATCCATCTTCGTTATAACTGTATGCATACACATTGCCTTCTTCATCCGTTGGGTCTGTAAATAACACATACTTCTTTGTCTTATCTTCATTTTCAAACGTCAAAAGAATTTCAACTTCACGTTCATTGCCTGTATCATCAGTAATCATCATTGTGTTGTTTTCAATCATCTTATCATCTCTCCTTAAAAAAGGCGTTTGCCGCCTTACTTTACATTACGATCAAGCCAAGTCTGTAGAATCTGTACTGCAGCTAACTGATCAATTTTCTTTTTACGTTTCTTTCTTGATACGTCCGCTTCTAACAAAATACTTTCAGCTACAGCTGTCGTAAATCGTTCATCTTGCATCTTAACAGGGATACCAGATTCTTGTTCAAGAACCTCACCAAACTCTAGACAAATCTGTGCACGAGGACCAACATCATCATTCAATAATAGCGGTAACCCTAGTACTATTACATCTGGCTTTTCACGATCAACAATATCTAGCACTTTATCTAAGGCCATATTGTAATCATCGGGCTTAAAACGAATTGTCTCAATTGTTCTTGCGATGAATCCTGTATCACTAAAACTAACACCACAAGTTACGCTACCAAGATCTAAGCCTAGATAGCGTGTCATTTAGTGATTTGCCTCTAAATAGAAACGAACTAATTCTTCAATAATTTCATGACGTTCCACGGATTGGATCAAACTTCTTGAATTGTTATGTGAAGATATGTACGCAGGATCATCTGAGATCAAATACCCAGCCAACTGATTGATAGCGTTATATCCTCTCTCACTTAATGAAGCTTCTACCTGTTTTAAAACTTCGTGGATTGTTTCGCGACGAATCTCTTCAGAATTAAAGCTCATCGTTTCAGTCAAATTATTTTGTTTCATCATTTTGACTACCTCCATCTCTGTAAATATTTTATGTCATATTTTACAAAAAGTATATACAACCGCTTCATTTCATTGTGTTTATAACATGAAAACTGCCAAAAAATAGGTGCCATATAGGCACCTATTGTAAAACATGATTATTGTGCAAGAATTTCTCTTACTAATGCATGTGCTTCTTGTACTTTGGAAGTATCCTTGCCACCAGCTTGTGCCATGTCAGGTCTACCACCACCGTTACCACCAGTTAGCTGTGCAGCAGCCTTCACAATATCACCAGCCTTCTTGCCCTTAGCAATTGCGGCTTTCGAGCTAGCGCATACAAATGTCACTTTACCATCTGTTGTATTTGATACAAAGACAAATCCATCCGCAAGCTTATTACGAACATTTTCAGCATATGCCTTTAAGCTATTCGTATCAAATCCATTTAGGCTAAGTAGTACACAAGATAAGCCATTAATTATTTCAGCTTGCTGTACTGCTGTATCCGCTGATGATAATAATTCTGCTTGTTTATGTGCATCGTTTTCTTTACGGAGCTGCGCATTCTCTTCTTGTAGTGCAACTAATTTTTCTTTAAATCCTTGCCAAGATTGTAGTTTCATTAACTTTGCGCATTCAAGTAAGTACTGTTCTTCAGTCTTAAAGTCCTTATATGCATCATATTTTGTTTCTGATGTAATACGTCTAATGCCAGAGCCGATAGATTCTTCAGAAGTAATCTTAAATACGCATAAATCAGCAGTATTATTTGCGTGTGTACCACCACAGAATTCCTTAGAGAAATCTCCCATCGATACAACGCGGACTGTATCGCCATACTTTTCATCAAACAATGCAATTGCACCAGAATTCTTTGCAGCTTCAACATCCATCACTTCAGTAACGATAGGCTCAGCTAAAGCAATCTGTTCATTCACAAGACGCTCAACCTCATTCAATTGTTCTTCTGTAGGTTTTTCAAAGTGTGTAAAGTCAAATCTACCATACTCAGCACAATTATAAGAACCAGCTTGCGCAATATGATCACCCAACACCTTCTTTAAAGCAGCTTGTAATAAGTGCAGTGAACTATGATTCGCACGTGTACGTTGACGCTTTTCATAGTCGTATTCACCTTCTACCACATCACCTTCTGAAAGTGTACCATTAACGATTGTAATGTGATGTAGTGGTTGTTTATGTGGTGCTTTTTGCACATTCGTTACATTTGCTTTGAAATGATCATTCCAAACAATACCTGTATCTGCACACTGACCACCACTTTCCGCATAGAAACAAGTTTCATCAAGGATAATATCACCCTCATCAGTCAATGTATTAACACGTACACCATCCTTAAATAAGCCAATAACTTTACCTTTAGAATGTGTATCCGTATAACCTGTAAACTTACTCTCTTGTGTGAAGTCCATTAGGTCAGCTGATTGACCATGCATGGATTGAATATTTCCACGTGCTTCTCTTGCACGTGTCTTTTGAGCCTGCATTTCTTTATCAAAGCCTTCTGAATCAACACGATAACCTTCTTCTTCGGCAATCTCAGTAGTAAGTTCCTTCGGATATCCATAAGTGTCATATAACTTAAACATTACCTCACCAGGTAAAATCTTAGAGTCCGCATGTTCTGCCAATGCATTCTGTAAGAGTGCTTCACCATTTGCTAATGTCTTATGGAAAGATTCTTCTTCCTGCTTCACTAGCTTTTCAATTAATGAAATCTTTTCTTGTAAGTATGGGTAGTAAGAGATCATATTATCTGCTACAACCTTTACAAGCTTATACATGAAAGCACCATCGATACCTAACTTAATGCCATAACGTACCGCACGTCGTAATACACGACGTAATACATATCCACGACCTTCGTTAGAGAACATCGCACCATCCGCAATCGCAAAAGTAACCGTACGGATATGATCAGCGATTACGCGATATGCCATCTTGTATTCTTTTTCGCTATATGAATGTTTTGCATATTTCTCTGTCGCATGGATAATTGGTAAGAATAAATCAGTATCAAAGTTTGTTTCGCCATCTTGAATCAAGCATACAAGACGCTCAAGGCCCATACCTGTATCAATATTCTTCTGTGGTAATTCTTTATACTCATGACGATCAACTTCACCAGGACGACAATCATATTGTGAGAATACGATATTCCAGACTTCAATATAGCGATCATTCTCTAAGTCATCAAAGAATAACTTTTCACCAATTCCTTCTGGATCATACTTTTCTCCACGGTCATAGTATAACTCTGTATCTGGTCCACCAGGTCCACGACCAATTTCCCAGAAGTTATCTTCTGTACGACGAATGTGACTAGGAATCATGCCTACCTTAACCCATTGGTTATAAGCTTCATCATCATCTGGATAAACAGTTACATATAAACGCTTTGGATCAAATCCAATCCACTCTGGGGATGTCAAAAATTCCCAAGCCCAAGTAATCGCTTCTTTCTTAAAGTAATCACCGATTGAAAAATTACCCAACATTTCAAAGAATGTGTGGTGACGTGCTGTACGTCCAACATTTTCAATATCGTTTGTACGAATTGATTTTTGAGCATTACAAATACGATTTGAAGCCGGCTTCTCTGAACCATCAAAATACTTCTTTAGCGCTGACACACCAGCATTGATCCATAGAAGTGTTGGATCATTATGTGGAATAAGACTTGCGCCAGGTTCGATCATACAACCTTTAGACGCAAAGAAATCTAAGAACTTTTGTCTGACTTCATTTCCACTGAGTCGATATTGTTTTTCCATTGTTTTCCTCCTGAACAAATAAAAAACGTTCCTACATCCAGGAACGTAAATACGCGGTACCATCCTGATTCGCACAAATGTGCGCACCTCAATTACTCTGTAACGTAGAGATACGTTGCTGATTAAGCACTCTGTTAAAGGAAGCTTCAATATCGCTTATGGAAGATTTTCACCAAACATCTTCTCTCTACTTCACAGCCAATATCTACTTACCCTTTGTCATTGATTTCTATGAAATTCTAACATTAAAACACTTTAAAATAAAGCGAATTTCATCGATTCGTCAGAAATCTATTATTTTAGGTATAACCCGATAAAAATCAAATCAATGACGATAGAAAAATGATGTGGTACTCTTATTACGAGGTAATGCAAATGACAACGATTTATGACTATCTTGATTGGCGTGGAGATCTTCCATTTACTACTGATCCTTTTAATGAAGTGGATAACACAATCCTAAGTCTTTTGGCTTATGTTCATTATGACGGTATCAACAACATAGAAACTACATTCCAACCACTTCATCAGGTAAGAGATGAATTTTATAAACTACACACACGTGAAGAAATTGCAGAAGTAGAAACCTACAATGGTGTAAATGCTAGATTACTCGACAAGGTATGTGATACAGAGCGTTTCAAAGATGTAAAAATTGGTTATTATATCAGTTATTCCGATAAAGATTTTGTCGTACAGTTTTGTGCAGTAACCTTTAAACTCAATGATATGATTTATATTTCCTATCGAGGTACAGATAACACATTTATCGGTTGGAAGGAAGATTTCTATCTATCCTACACAACCGGAACCAATGGACAAAAAGCAGCGGTCGCATATATCGATCAATTATTTGAAAATGAAACTTTACCAATTCATGTTGGTGGACACTCCAAAGGTGGTAACCTTGCGATATATGCCGCATGTCATTGTAAGGAATCGATACGTAATCATATTACAAAGGTTTGGTCAAATGACGGACCTGGTTTCCAAGGTGAAATGTTACAGTCCCCTGCTTATCAAGCAATTCAAGATAAAATTACGCTCATTATTCCAGACTCTTCCATTATTGGAATCTTAATGAATAATGTTGATCCAAAAATTATCAAAAGCACTGTTAATAACGTACAACAACACGATGCCCTTACATGGATTGTAAAACGTAATCATTTTGAAAAAGCAGAATCATTATCCGCTAACTCCGTATTTCTAAACAAAGCAGTTGATAAGTTTCTAGAAAATTTATCTGAAGATGAAGCCAAGATTGCAATCGACGCGATCTTCTCTATTCTAGAATCAACAGATGCAGAATCATTTTCAAAACTAAAAGAAGGTGGCTTTGATTCCTTGAAGGATATTATCTCTGCCCTTCAAAAATTACCACCAGAGAAATCATCTGTTATACTACGCCTGATTGGAACGATGATTTCAGATAGTGGTAACATACTTGCAAATGATTATATGTCAAAAGTACAAGAACAATTCACTAAAGTAAAAGACTCATTTACCAAAAAAGACGAAAGGTGAGATTAATCCCTCACCTTTTTAAAATCCATAATCACCATTTACATATTGCTTTAATTTCTGTGTCAGTGTAGTTTCTCGTGGATGTAATTCTAATACTTGAATTCCACGTTTAAAAGCTTCAAGTTCACCCAATATGATTAATGCTTTCCGTGCTCTAGTTACACCAGTGTATATAAGTTTTCTCTGTAACATGCCCGCATGTCTTCGCGTAATTGGCATAATCACAATTGGATATTCACTACCTTGTGATTTATGAACACTAATACAGTATGCCAGCGTAATATTAATCCAATTCTCCGGCTTATATTCAACAATAATTTCACCAAATTGACAGATAATCGTAGTCTTATGATCTTCCGCATGCTTTGCATCAATGATTTCTACCAATACTCCAATATCGCCATTGTATACATCATCATCTGGTTGATTTTTTAACTGCAAAATCTTATCACCTTCACGGAAAGTCATGTATCCTGACTTAACTTCTGCTTTATCCTTTGAAGGAGGATTAAACGCCTCCTGTAAAGCATTATTGAGGTAATCGATACCTGCAACTCCTGCATACATTGGAGATAATATCTGAATATCATCTATCGAATAACCTTTCTGCAATGCATCTTCAACCATCATCAAAATATTTCGGCGTATGTCTTCTGGCATGCATGCAAAGAACTTCACATCATGATGATATTCCTCAACATTCACATTTCCAGTATTGATTGCATGCGCTAAATTAATAACATCACTATCAGATTCTTGACGATAGATATGCTTTAACTCAATCAGTGAAAACTCATTTGACTGCATTAAATCACGTAATACACAACCTGGTCCAACACTTGGCAACTGGTCTTTATCACCAATAATACAAATTTTTTTAATTCTCTTACTTGCAAGTAATAAGTTATAGAATAACCAGTTATCTACCATCGAAAATTCATCAACTATTAAAAGATCAGCTAGAATAGGTTCTTCATCATTTTTACCAAATGTATTCGTTTCTAAATCCCATTGTAATAATGAGTGGATAGTTGTGGCGTTTATTCCTGTAACTTCGGCCAAACGTTTGGCAGCTCTACCAGTTGGTGCGGCACAGATAATCGATGAAGATGGATACATCAATTTAAATAACTTAATCATCGCATTTACAACAGTTGTTTTACCTGTACCTGGACCACCAGTCATAATCATAAATGGTCTTTCAAAAAACACTTCTATTGCTTGTATCTGTGTTTCGTCATACGTTATGCCTAAATGTTCTTGTATATCCTCTAAATATGATAGTAATAACTTTGGATCATAGGGATCGATAAATTGATACGGAAACTCTGCTAAAAAACTTGCGATACCAATCTCCGCATCATATTGTGCGATTGGAAAAACACGATTATCTTCTCGATAAATTTGATGTTTTAAGATAGCCTCATTAAAGATTGCTTCAAAATCACATGCTAAGGAACCAAGTTCTTTAAAGAAAGTAGTCTCTAACGTTTCAAAGCGTACATAACTATTTCCATCTCGCATACATAAATCACTTACAAGAGAAACAAGAAGAGCGTATAAACGACGATTGTCCGTATCACTGATTCCTAAACTTTTCCCGATTTTATCGGCTGTCTTAAAACCAAAACCATCAACCTCTTCAATTAAGCGATAAGGATTTTCATTTAATTTGCTTAACGCTTCTTTACCATAGATGCGTGTAATCTTTGAAAGATTTCTTTGACTTAATCCATGGATATTTAAAAACTTTGCTAATTCTTCCATCCCATTATCAATTTGTAAACCCTCAATAATGGCATTGATTTGACGCTCAGACAAATCACCAATTTTTTCTAATATCGCATTGTCTTCACGTATTAAAGTTAAACAATCTTCTCCCAAAACATCCACGATTCGTTCTGCTGTCTTTTTTCCAATACCAGGAAAGTTTACACCTGATAGATAGCGAACAACACCTTCTTTTTCCGTAGGTAATAATTTTGCGAGTGTTTGAATTTGAAACTGCATTCCATAGCGAGGATGTTCAATGTAATTCCCATTAATGCGATATTGTATCCCCGTAATGATTTCTGGAATATTGCCAGTAACAGAAATCACTCTACCCTTTTCATCATTGACTTCAAACTTTGCAGCAGTATAAAAATTCCCTTCGTTACGGAAGAGAATATATGTAAATTTACCTGTTAACGTAATCAATGAATCGTCCATGAATCTCCTTATTTTTCTGTTTCAGGATGTACGAGTGATTTTACATGTTCCATAAGATCTACTTCATCTTTATAAACTTTCTCAATCTTCCCACCCGCAAACATCACATCACCATCATAGAATACTGCTTCTTGTCCTGGTGTTATACTACGAATTCCCTCAGGGAATAAAGCAGTCAATGTACCATCATCATTTAACACAAGTTCAACATCATTGTCTGCTTGACGATATCTAAACTTTGCATGACACTGCATAGGTAGTGTACGGTCAGCTAACCAATTAATACCAGTCACCAGACAAGATGTAGCGTATAATAAGTCCTGATGATTTGCATCAACAACATATAATTCATTTCGATAAACATCTTTTCCAACAACAAAGAACGGACCAATACCACCAATATCTAAACCTTTTCTTTGACCAATTGTATAGTACATAACACCTTGGTGTGTACCTACTTTCTGTTTAGTCGTAACATCGATAATATCCCCAGATTTCATTGGAAGATAATTGCTGAGAAATTCACGGAAACGACGTTCTCCAATAAAACAAATACCAGTAGAATCTTTCTTCTTTGCGATTGATAGACCAAGTCCTTCCGCAATGCGACGTACTTCCGGTTTCTCAATTTCTCCAAGAGGAAATAAAACATGTTCTAATACTTCGCGACGTATCTCTGTCAAAAAATAAGATTGATCTTTATTATGATCCACCGCTTTACATAAAACATGATGATTATCTTCTTCACCAAGTCTTACATAGTGACCCGTCGCAACCGTATCAAACCCTTTTTCTTTCGCAAATTTCATAAAGCTATCAAACTTGATATATCGATTACATAAAATATCAGGATTTGGTGTTCTGCCTAATTTGTACTCATCGATAAATGTCTGAAAAACATCATCCCAATACTCTTTAATAAAATCAATACGCAATAACTCTAATCCTAATTTAGCAGCAACATCCGCCGCATCCTTATAATCCGCTTCTTGTGGACAAACTGGATCGTATAACGTTGGATTTCCACTAAAATCTTCATTTGCGACTGAATCCCAGTTACGCATAAAAGCACAGGTTACATCATAACCCTGCTGTTGTAATAAATATGCTGCGACGGCACTATCTACGCCACCTGATAAACCTACAAGTACTTTTTTCATACTGCTTATTATACAACAAAAGAAGCCCTAATGGACTTCTTTCTGAAATGCTGTTTGAATTGTTTGACAAGCTTTGAAATTTGGGCAACTTTCATTACAACTGTGGTCTGCCAAGCGACGTAACTCTACCGGTACAAATACACCGATTTCCTCTTCGTCATATCCGACTTGGAAATTATTCTCACTCAATATGATTGGGCGTTTTAATACACTAGGATTACGCTTGATAAAAGTGATTAATTCATCTATCTTCATCGAATCAATATCAATATTGGTTTCTTGAATAATTTTAGAACGTTTAGAGATGATATCATCACTACCATTTTCACTTCTCATCAATAGATGCTTTATTTCGTTATCATTTAACAATGTCTTAAAGATGTTCTTCTCTATAAATGGAAGATTACGATCTTTTAACCATTGTTTCACTTTACGGCAACTTGCACATCCTGGAGATGTGTATACAACTATCATAATCATCCTCCTGTTTAGTGATTATATCACGCAATATTTTGAAATGAAATAGGACATAATTTATATTTTATAAAATCTTTATAAACTCCTTATTCCATAGCTTCCATCTTTTCAAAGGCGATTGATGATAATAAGAATGCAAAACATGCCATCACACCACTGGTCAAAATCATACCTAAAAATGCGGCCTCTAGATTGTTAAATACAATCATTGAAACAAGCGCAACAAATACTGAAGCACCCGTACTTACTAGCATCAAAAACAGATCGATAAACTGCGCGAAGAGTTTAAAATCCCCGATTGCTGGTGAAATAATAGTCTGTACCATCATATTAATGTAGATACGACTAGCATTGACACTTACCCCTACAAGCCCAGTCAAAAGAATCTGTAAAGGTGTAAGGCCTAGTACCGATCCACCAATTAAGGCAAGAATCATCGTATCGATAAAAGCACGAATATGTTCGATCTTTGTAGCATTCCATGTCTTATGAATCTTAGTATCCGGAAGTAAGAAAGTATAGTAATTCTGTAATTCTTTCATCCATTTTGAGCGTATAACACCAAAGAATGTAATGTAATACGTAACGATAATTGGGATAACAAATAAACGAACATTCATCAGATCATGCATGACATTATCCTTACGAGATAAGAAATGTAAAGCAACACCTGCTAGTAAGAATAAAAAAGTTCTAAACGAAAAGATAAAGAAACGATTCTTCTTATATTCTAAAAATTGACGATAAAAGATAGCTTTTGCATTGTACCCTTTATACTTTATCGATGCATGCATATACTTCTTAGGCTTTGCACCTACAATAGATACTTCGCCAGCTTTTGCATTTTCTATTGCTTGTTCATATTCATCCGAGAACTTCTCTGCCTCTTCATAATACTCACCTTCACATTTTGACTTATACGCTAGAAACGGTAGAAGAATTGCGGATAGAATAAATAACACTGTACCAAGAACGTTACTCCAATCATAGCCATAAAATATCCATTGCAATAACCCTATACTCCATCCAAAAATGGGAACCATTTTAATAAATGGAGACTTTAGATACTCTACAACAATTGTCATACTATAGCCATGATCGATTACAAGTAAAATGAATCCAACCGCTAAAGCAGCCAATACGATATATAAAAGATAAGAAAAATAACGTATATATTTATTAGGAATAGTTTCATTGCCATAGCATAAAACAATTAAACTCATTTCAATAAAGAAATCAAAACCCAAATAAACAACTACATACAATAAAAACTGTAATGTACTTGCCGGATATAAAATACAACCAAAAATACAGAAAACAATCATGAAAATTGATGAAACCAAAATACTTCTCAGACCACTAAACAACAAAATTTCTTTTGGATGAATCGGAGCTTGAAAAACAAATTGAACATCTGCTTTTCTAAACAACAGTCCTTTTCGCTTGAAGTACTGTATCAAGCCTGGAACACCTAAATACAGTTGTATCACCATAATTAACACAACAAATTCTGATGCGTTTGTGATACCAATCTTATTGAAAAAACTTTTATATCCAGCAGCAAGTAATACAAAATAAGCAATCGCTGCAATTAACATTAAAACAAAAGCTGGTTTTCGAATCAAGCGCTTAAATCCATTGATCAATATGCGTTTATGTAAGTAGATTAAAGCATTCATTCTTGAGACTCCTTTTCATCTTCTTTATCTGTTAGAGAAAAGAACAAGTCTTCAATATTTTGATTCTGTGTTCCATCGTTTTCGTAAGTACCAATTACTTTACCATGGTCCATAATATAAAGAATATCCCACAATTCCTGAACCATCTCTAGCATATGTGTACTTAGAAGAATAGTTACACCTTTATCCTTCATTTCAAAGATTACTTTTTTGAGTTCCTTGATTGCGGCTGGATCTAAGCCTACCATAGGTTCATCAAATAAAATAACCTCAGGCTTAATACACAAAGCACAGATGATACTCACTTTCTGCATCATACCTTTCGATAACTCATCTCCAAGTTTGTCTTTCTTATCCAACATTTCAAATCGAATCAAAAGTTTTTCTACTTCTTTATCTGTAATATGAGAATGATATGCACGACGAACATATTCAATGTGCTCCATCACAGTCAAAGCTCCAAACATAGCCGGAATTTCAGGTACATACGCAAATACCTTCTTGGCATCTACCGTCTTTGATGGTAAACCATTAATCTTAATTTCACCCTCATAACGCAGTAAACCTGCAATACTCTTGATTGTTGTAGATTTGCCAGCACCGTTAGGCCCTAGTAAAATACCCACTTTTCCACTAGGTACTGTAAAACTAATCTGATCAACTGCTGCTACCTTCTTATATTTCTTTGTTAAATTGTTAACTTCTAACATATCGTTAAATCCCCCTATCAACATGCATGAAAGATTAATTGTCATGTATATAAAATTACGCTTACTCTACAAGTATAACATGCAAAAATTATGCTTTGCAAATGTACAATCAAAAAGAACTTATCAATTATATTGATTTATGTTAGAATCATCGTGTATTTGGAATGCAATTACGCGTTGATTTCCCAGAGAGTCAGTGTTTGGTGTAAACTGATATTTCGACAAAGTATGTTTGGAGTTCCACTTATAGAATACCGGAGGTCCGTTATCCCAAATTAAGTGATCCTTTTGGATAAGTCGGGTGGTACCGCGCATATCGTCTCATGCGTCCCTTCAATATGATTTGAAGAGACGTTTTTAATTGCAAGGAGAATTCACTATGAAAAGAATGTTAAGCGGTATTAAACCAACTGGACAATTACACCTAGGAAACTATATTGGTGCATTACGACACTTTGTAGAATCACAGAATGAATATGAAATGTTTGCATTTATCGCAAACTTACACTGCATTACGGTTCCACAGGACCCAAAAGAACTACAAAAGAATCTGAAGGATTGTGTAGCATTATATCTTGCTTGTGGTCTTGACCCAAACAAAGCAACAATTTTCCTACAAACTGATGTTAAGGAACATGCACAACTTGGATTTATTATGTGTTGTCATACCTATATGGGTGAACTAAATCGTATGACTCAGTTCAAAGACAAACAAGCCAAAGGTGAAAAAAACCTCTCTGGCGGTCTATATACCTACCCCGCTTTAATGGCTGCGGATATTCTACTATATAGCCCAGATTATGTCCCAGTTGGTGAAGACCAAAAACAACACGTTGAGTTGACACGAGATGTTGCAGAAAGAATGAACAATCGCTATGGCCAACTCTTTACAGTTCCAGAGCCACTAGTAGCGAAAGTTGGCGCAAGAATTATGTCCCTTAGTGATCCAACAAAGAAGATGTCTAAGTCAGATGAAACAAATAAAGGATGTATCTACTTGTTAGATGATCTTAAAGTTGCACGTAAAAAAGTTATGTCTGCCGTTACAGATAGTTTAGGTAAAGTACATTATGACCCAGAAAACCAACCAGGTATCTCTAACTTAATGCAAATTTTATCCTCCCTATCAAATGAACGTTCATTTGAAGATATTGAAAAAGAATTTGAAGGAAAAGGCTATGGTGATTTCAAGAAAGCAGTTGCGGATGCAGTATGCGCTAAACTTGAAGAGATACAAACACGATACAATGAAATCATCAATAGTGATTTAATTGAAACAACATTAGCAAACGGAGCTAAAAAAGCAAGTGCAATTGCGTCTGAAAAACTTAACAAAGTTCAAAAAGCAATCGGAATGGAAATTCTTTAAACATAGGATGTGTATCAAAACGATACGCATCTTTTTATATATAAAAAGAGTGATGACTCACTCTAAAGGTTTTTGATAATAGTTACCGATAATCTTTTCAACCGCATTTAAGGTCATGAATGCATGTTCATCTGCCTTACGTATACAACTAATTACTTCCGGTAACTGATAGTTATTGACAGTAATTAACAACATTGTATGCGGTTGATGCTTAAAAGCACCTTCAACATTAATTTTCGTAATGCCATGACGTACTGTATTAAAAACAGCTTCACATACTTTATCTGCATGGTCAGTGATGACTTGAATACGTGTAATCTTATAACGTTGGTGCATTGTATTGACTACCTGTGTAGAAACATATTGAAAGATAATCGAGTATAAAGCTTTATCCCAACCAAACGCTAAGCCTGCAAGTACTAAGACAAATGCATTTAAACCAAGCAAATAATTCCAAGTAGGTCTTTTTAAACGTACCGATAAATCAATTGCGATGAAGTCCGTACCACCACTACTCGCATTTGAGCGAAGAGCAAGTCCAATCGAAAACCCATTAATGAGACCTCCAAAAACTGCAATCAATAACATATCCTGTGTAACAATAGGCACATTGATAATAATTGAAAATAGAGAACTTAATGAGAACCAAAGAACAGAATATAAAACAAACTTATGCCCAATACGATTCCAGATAAATAACACAACCGTAAAATTCATTACCCAGTAGATGACACCAAATGGAATTACGAAACCAAGGTGTCTTTCCACTAGCATTACAACGAGTCGTGAAATACCCGCAAACCCACCAGGGAATAAATTACCAGAACTTACGAACGATTCGATTCCAAACGCATACACAAGAGCGGACAATGCGATTGTCAGAATATATTGAATATCTTTCTTTGAAAAAGTCATGTTTAGTTTATGAATAGACATACGAACTTAATCTCCACTACGTACATGCTATATCATACCATAGAAAAATAAAAAGACCCTAGGGTCTTATTGAATATCTAACTTTGTTTCGCAACAATAATCATTACATGTATGGCAACCATCTTCCGCACATAGTACTTCAAGTGCGCGGGTATCCATCGCAAATGCTTCAATCTCTACCTTCGCATTAAATGCAATATCTTTTACTGCGACAGCACTTCTTGCTGGAAATGGCTTTTGAAAGAAACGAGAATAGACTTCATTCATTGCCGCAAACTCTTCCATATTCTTAACAAATACAGTTGTCTTTAAAACATATGACATATTTAAACCGGCCTCTGCTAATAAGGCATCAATATTTTTTAGTACTTGCTCCGTTTGAATACGAATGTCATCTGAAACAAGTTGCCCAGTTATAGGATCAATCGGTAACTGTCCAGAGATATATATAAAGTCTCCTGCACGAACAGCGGGTGAATATGGCCCTACCGCTACAGGGGCATTGTTTGAACTAATCGTTTCTTGAATCATTATTTACTCCTCACTATTACATTCCGAGTCATCAGAAAGTGTCGCAAGAAAATCACGATGTTTCGCTTGTCTTCTCTGCATCAACTTCAAATGTTTTTTACTCGACATCACAAGACAACAATACATAGCTAGAACTAACATAACCATAATGACAGCTAACGAAATGAAATCATCAAAGGTTTCTAACATGTAATCACCATCTTTCCTTGTAAGTATACCTATGAATAATGAGGTTGTCCAAATATATGCCTATTCAAACTGTTGTAAAAAATCTTTCCCTTTAATTACCTCTGTGTGTGATAGTTCTGGAAATCCAAGTTGATCTAAAACTTCATAAACGCATATTGCGACACAGTTAGAAAGATTTAAACTACGTGCTTCTGCCACCATTGGAATACGCACACAGCGGTCATAATTATCATGAAGAATATGTTTATCAATCCCAGTACTTTCTTTACCAAAGACAAGATATATATCCTTCCCTTCATCTTCCTTATAGTTAAACTCTGAAGGTGTCTTTTCACCATATCGAGTGATGTAATAATAGGAACCTTCATGCATGTTATAAAAAGTCTGCCAATCAGGATAGATTTTATAATCCAATTCCTTTACATAATCCATACCTGCACGTTTCAACGACTTATCCGTAATTTTAAAACCCATTGGCTCAATCAAGTGTAAACGACAATTCATTGCCATACAAGTACGCATAATATTACCAGTATTCTGTGGAATCTCTGGCTCATATAAAACAACATTAATCATACTAACCTTCTTTCAATTCTCTGTTTCAACAACACTAGCAAGATCTTCAATAAAACTATCATACTTATAAACAATACTATAATTCCAAAAACAACTGCAAAGAAAAAATTTGATGGAAACATATTGATCATAATTGAAACATTTGGATCTAGTAAAAATAAATCATTGTCGAAAAAAATGTAATGGAAATTCATCCAAAAGCCATTAAAGTCCACGATTGCATAAATCCCCACAAACAAAAGCAGTGAGCCCAAGAATAGTAGACCATTTCTATACGCATTTGCTAGTATCATATAACTTTCATTTCGATGCGTTAGCACCAAAAATGTTAATAACATAACACTGCCAACAAATAGAATCGTTCTTGTGGTCATTGCGTTTAGATATAAATTCTTAACATCTACCATATGCAGTGTTTCACGCTCAT
This sequence comes from uncultured Solobacterium sp., assembly GCF_963517755.1. Classification (NCBI taxonomy): domain Bacteria; kingdom Bacillati; phylum Bacillota; class Erysipelotrichia; order Erysipelotrichales; family Erysipelotrichaceae; genus Solobacterium; species uncultured Solobacterium sp. The sequence continues at coordinate 41,989 of NZ_CAUQGG010000001.1, read as the reverse complement.
CAAAGACCTCACGTTCACTACCATTTACCTTTTCAATAACTTTTATATCATCCCTTTTATCTTGCATATAATCAAGTAATGCATTTGTCGCATTCATGAGTCCATCTTCAGAAATACCAATGCTTTCAGCTGTATGATTTATGGAATATTGAAAGCGAAAGAAAGAACGATTAAAGCATAATAAATCAATGGATGTTAATAATAGTGATAAAAACAAAGCAAGACCAGCAATTGCAGATAAAAATTTATAACCCTTCATGTTCCATCCACGCTTCTAAACGTACAACAGCTTTACCACGATGAGAAATACTATTCTTTTCTTCATTTGTCATCTCTGCCATTGTTTTCCCAAATGGTTCATAGAACACAATTGGATCATATCCAAAGCCATTCGTACCAGCTGGTTCAGTAGCGATAACACATTCCACAGTATCCTCAAATACAACCGGTTCTTGATTTGGTCTTGTAACCGCAATTGCACATACATAACGACAATTACGATTAGTTTCATCTTTCATACGGTCCAATACCACCCGATTCTTATAGGAATATGGTGTATCATGGCCTAACCAACGTGCGCTCTGCACACCTGGTTGTTTATCAAAAGCATCAATTTCTAATCCTGAGTCATCAGAAATCGCCATGATGTTGTACTTATCTGTTATTGCCTGTGCTTTGATAACTGCATTAGCTGAGAATGTTGTACCCGTTTCCTCAATCTCTCCAATATCCGGAAAATCAGCTAAGCTCTTAACTTCAAATCCTTTAGGTTCTAACATCTCTTTAAATTCTTTAATCTTACCAGCATTCTTGCTAGCAACTACAATTACTTTATCCATTTCGATAGATTCCTTTCATAAGATAATGATAATCCGTATTCTTAAATTCATTCACTGCATGTTTAAATGCAGTACTACTTGTTGTAACTCGTCCGTGCATGCATACATATGGATCAATATATCTCTTTTTCGCATTAACCATGATGTCACCAGAAGTATCTTTCACAACATCATAAAGTCTTGTATATTCATCCCAAGTATTACGTAAATCACTATGCGATATCTTATTAACCACTTCAATTTCTGATAGATATAAATCCGATTCTGTAAGGATATTATCTTTCAATGCCTTACGTAATATTTCAGCAAGTTTTTCCATCCCATAGCGGTCAAAGTCGCAAGAATATATCATCCCACAAGATAGAGCACCAAAGGCAAACTCTTCCGCAATCTCAGGATTCTGAAACATAATTTCCTTACTACCATCTTCAAGAACACCAACTACAAGATCATTATAATATTTCTCTATTTCGTTGATTTTACGTTTACGATAATTTAATAAATTTCCAAGAGTATATTCTAAACGATCAGAAGATAATCTTGGAGAGTCATTATCCGCAATCGGATATACGTGATAATCAGAAACTTCATCAACGGATATTCCATCACACAACAATTGATTCATAATTCCAACATCTTGTAATAAGATTTGTCTTGTTTCATCTTCAGTAGATTCTTGTACTAAATAATCATTTTTAACAAAATCTATCACATGTGAAAACACACGTGTTAAGATATCGTGAAATAGACCAGCCAACGTTTGTTTTTTATCATGTGTAAAATGCCATATGATACACGCTACACCAACACTATGTTCATAGCGTGAGTAAGAGCCATAGCTAGAAAATCCTGAGTGTGATGTAAACTGTAGACCACAGTTCATATCCACTCCTTTTAATCGCTGCATGGACTTTGAATAAAGATATGGTTCGATAAATACAGGATAGTCTTTTTTATATAAACTTTGCAATTCATTCATGACTATTATTATATAAAATAAAAGACCTGATTAACAGGTCTAATTAGGCTGGGATAGAGAGATTCGAACTCCCGAAATGGCTGGTTCAGAGCCAGCTGCCTTACCGCTTGGCTATATCCCAATAGCGCAATAACTATTATAGCGAAAAACCTTTCATATGCAAAGACTTTTTTCAAAGACAATTTAGTTATTGCGAATCGTTACATCAAAATAAACTTATTGGTTTGTAACTGTAAATCCAGCATCCTGGAATGCTTTTACGATAATAGATGGGTCAACACCATGGTTAGCTGCTGCCATTAATGGAGTCATAATCTTCGTATGCGGATTCTCATCTACGCAATGACGCATACCGCCAAATCCTAAGGTATCCATAATATCTAAGAACTCAGGAATTGTTGTTGCTAGTTCATAAACTGATTTTGTTAAATCGATTTCCTTCATATTTACCTCATTTCCTATAGTATTTTAGCAAGAAACGTTTAATTACGCATTTAATATTATCTTTCTGCATTGTTATAAGTACATAAAAAGCGTAAAATAAATAAGAATAAAAGGAGTATTACAATGGCTATTAGAACAAGATTTGCACCAAGTCCTACCGGCTATATGCATATCGGTAATTTGCGTACTGCATTATATGCATACTTAGTGGCGAAAAAAGACCCTGAAGGTGTTTATATCCTTCGTATCGAAGATACTGACCAAGGTCGTTTGGTAGAAGGTGCCACAGATATTATTTATGACACATTAAAAGCTTGCGGTCTAAAGCATGATGAAGGACCAGATAATGGTGGTAACTTTGGACCATACGTACAATCTGAACGTGTACGTAGTGGTCTATATCTCAAATATGCAAAGGAACTCATTCAACGTGGTGGAGCGCATTATTGCTTCTGCGATGAAGAATTAATTGCAGCGCAACGTGAACTACAGGAAGCTCGTGGTGAATCCTTTAAGTTTGATGATCCATGTAAGTTATTAACCGTCGAAGAATGTGAAGCCAGAATTGAAGCTGGTGAAAAGTTTGTTATACGTCAAACAATTCCTGAAACAGGAACAACATACTTTGATGATGAGGTATTTGGACGAATCACTGTTGAAAATAATACATTAGATGAACAGGTATTAATTAAGAGTGATGGCTTCCCTACTTATAACTTTGCTAACGTTATTGATGACCATTTAATGGGCATTACAGATGTTGTACGTGGTATGGAGTATCTGTCATCAACTCCAAAGTATAACTTAATCTATAATGCATTTGATTGGGACATCCCAAGATATATTCACTGTCCACCAGTGATGAAGGACGAACATTCCAAGTTATCTAAGCGTAACGGTGACGCATCCTTCCAGGATTTAGTTGCTAAGGGTTATTTACCTGGTGCTATCTTAAACTACATTGCTTTATTAGGTTGGTCCCCATCGGAAGATCGTGAAATCTTCACACTTGATGAATTAGTACAAGCTTTTGATGTAAAGCATATCGGTACTTCTGGTGCCATCTTTGACCCTGAAAAACTTAAATGGGTTAATGGTATGTGGTTAAGAAATATGGACCTAGATTCTTACGAGAAGTTAGTAACTCCATATATTGATGAAGCAGTAAAAGGCAACTTTAACCGCAGACAAATAGCTGCTATCTTACAACAACGTGCTCAAACATTAGCTGAAATTCCAGAGATGTTAACATTCTTTGACAACTTCCCTTCTTATTCCAATGATTTATTCATTAATAAGAAGATGAAGACAGATCCAACTATCGCTCTAAAGTCTTTACAAGCATCTTATGAAGCCTTAAAGAATCAAGAAGATTGGTCGGAAGAAGCACTACATACAACATTACTTGCCTTACCTGCTAAGTTAGAAATGAAGAATGGACAAGTTCTATTCCCATTGCGTCTAGCAATTACAGGTATGCAGTTTACACCAGGTGGTGCGATTGAAATCAGTTCTATCCTTGGTAAAGAAGAAACTCTTCGCCGTCTAGAATTATCAATCAAGCAACTTGAACAATAAATCTTTAAAGGGATGATATCCAAGTGATACCATCCCTTTTCTCATGTCCAAATAAAAAACCGACTTCATAGAAATCGGTTAAAGTTCTTACTTAGCTAATGCCTTCTTAGCTGCGTCAACCAATGCTTCAAATCCCTTTTCGTCATGAATAGCGATTTCAGAAAGCATCTTACGATTAACATTAATTTCTGCTAACTTAAGACCGTGCATGAACTGGCTATATGATAAATCATACTGTCTTGTTGCTGCGTTAATACGAGCAATCCAAAGCTTACGCATTTCACGCTTAGTTTGTCTTCTTCCGATATATGCATAACGGAGAGAACGCATCACTTGCTCATGGGCTGTTCTGTAAAGTAAGTGTTTACTTCCAAAATAACCCTTAGCTAGTTTTAATACTTTTTTACGTCTATTACGTGTAGGTGTTGATCCCTTTACTCTCATCTTCTTTACCTCCTAATTAACCTTGCAACAACTGTCTAGTACGCTTTAAATCGGAACTGTGTGCAGTTGTAGACTTAGCTAAATGCATCTTCTGCTTGTGTGTCTTGTTTGCTGCAAAGTGTGATACGAAGTTGTGCTGTACCTTCAACTTGCCTGTTGCTGTAAGCTTGCTACGCTTAGCGAAGGTCTTCTTTGTTTTCATTTTGATCTTCTTTGGCTTTCTTGCTTTTGCTTTCATAGTATTCTCCTTTACTTACCTTTTTTTGGTGAATATACAACAGATAATGTATTACCTTCCATAGCGGCGGATTTACTTACATCTGCTATATCTGAAATTTGCTCAGTAAACTTGTTTAAAACATCACGGCCAACTTCCTGTCTTGTAATCATACGACCACGGAAGCGCATATCGATACGAACTTTTTGGCCAGCTTCAATCCATTCTCTTGAACGCTTTAATTTTGTTTCAAAGTCATGTTGATCAATAACTGGAGAAAGACGTAACGCCTTAACCTCTGTAACATGTTGATTCTTCTTAGCTTCCCTTTGCTTCTTTTGATCTTCGAAGTGGTAACGTCCATAGTCAAGAATCTTACATACCGGAACTGGCGCATTCGGCGCAACACACATCAAATCAAGTTCCATACTGTATGCTTTTTCTAAAGCCTCACGGCGTAACATTGTGCCAAGTTGTTCCCCATCAGGACCAATTACTAGTACTTCTTTGAAATGAATGTCGTCATTAACCATGTCATGAGACTCTGGTCTTCTGTTTTTATTATTCTTAATTTTACCCAAGTAAACCTCCTATAAATTTAAAAGCAGGTACGAAGATTGCACCTGCTAAAATAATCATTTTGATCATCTCGGCATATACCCAAATCCGTAGGATATCAGGTGAGAAGCGGTGCTCCTTCTTTCCGTTTTTCAAATTCCTATACTATTTAACTAAATTTCCTTATAAATGTCAATACTAGATTTCAAAATCAATGACATTTACCGTCACATCTGCAGGCTTAAATCCTGTCATAAAAACGATATTCTCATATATCTTATTCTGTACTAATTCACATGTAGCAGCCACATTAGCGCCATACTTCACTTTAATATCTGCAGTGATGTGTAATTGGTTATCATCTACCTTTACAGTTAAAGGCTTTGTAAAGCGTGCCTGTGGTACACGAATTGCATTTTCAATATCATCAATACTAATTTCTGCAATTGACTTAAATACTGTCTTGTTAATAGCTATTAAGCCATTTTCATTCTTCTCATTTAAAACAACATAATCTTGTGCCATGTTATTCACCTCTTATATTTACTAGTTTATTATAACAAAATATCAGGTTCAATGGAAATGATCCGTAATTAACCTAGCGAGTTCTAACTTGTTTTTGTCATAGTACTCTATGAATTCTTTGTAATCATCGTATTCATTCTCTAATTGTGTCACGTAATGACGGAATGTTTGCATACACAAATACACCTTATCTTCATGAACAATTTCAATATCATCTATCGCTACAAGTGCGTTAGCTAAAACGAGTTCTAATTCATTCTGGATTGCAAGTGCTTTGTCATCATCAAACTGCTTGAATGTGTTGCGATACCAATTTGGTTCAATAAGCAAACGTTTGATGATGATACAGAAATCTGTGAAATCATCAATATTACTACCTGGCTGTATACTGAATAACATTGCAAAGAATATGTGCCATTGGAAGTTCGAGTTTAACTGTTCTTGCCAATATTTCGCAAAGATTCTACAGAATTCATCATTGGTTTGATGTTCTCTTTCAAGATGAATCTCTTCTGATAAATCAAGTTTACTAGTCGCAAGCATATTGAGCGTTTCTAGATAATCCATCATTCTTTCTTTATTGTGTTCTCCATTGATGAAGTCACGAACATACACATACTGTGCAATCATTGCAGAGCACTTCTTAAAGTCAGACGTAAACCCAACTGATTCTCTCATCTTACGGTTCACTAATTCATTAATACTACGCGCCACAAACTGCTTAAAACCAACTTCATCCATACCAATCTGGGTCTGCTTGCTTTGATGACTAATCTCGTCATACATGATTTCAAGTTGTCTATCAACGACATCTAAGTTATCACGTATCGCACCTAACATATCTTTATTGAATTGATCATAAAGTATAAAATCAGGATTTTTGTAGACAACTTCATGTTCAATTTCACTCCAAAATGCATGCACGAGTGATTTAATCTGTAATTCGAAACGTATGATTTCATCATTAAAAGTGTAGTAACCATCTATTCGATAAATTGTAAAACCATTCCGCTGTATCTGTGGCTGAAAAACACTTAAATCAATAAAAATGTCTGGATTATGATTTGCCACAAAGTAAGGTGTTCCCTTCATTCGTGTAAATTTATTAAATAACGTTTTATATAGTTGATCTTCATTACGAATAAAACGACATTGCATCGTAATCCCAATTAAATCAGTTAAGTGAGAGATTGCATCCTTACCAGCTTCGTATTGAAGATAGAATTGATTTCGAATTAACTTTTCTTTTAAACTATCTTCCGCTTTGATTCTAGAACGTAAAGAAATAACCGGATCTTCTCCATTTAAAAATTCATCTGAAAAGAATTGGTTTAGCTTTCCTTCTGCGTATTGGTATATCGCACTCTTACTTTTATAATATGCCATCGTTTCATCAATAAAAGAAAATAAGTCTAATTTCATGGATTCATCCTTTCATCGTAAACGTAAATTTTTTGGGTATTTATTCTTTAGAGCAGTACCATCACTTTTAGCACCACCTATCACAACACCATGATAGCACACTGCATACCATCCCTTGTTACAAGAAAGATTTAATTGTTCCCCTCGCATATATCGTAGAACATCTTCTTCCTCTAAATTAATCGTATTTTTAAATTTTGTGTAGGCTGACATAAATAGTGCATGACTTGGTGTAAAGCGATTCTTTTCTATTTCCCCAAGAAAAACCTGATGGCGTAGTAAATGGCATTTACCAACTTCATAGAATGGTTGAATACCGCCATATACCTTGTCATTTTTTACAAAATAATATGGATATTGCTTTACAAATAATGTATCAAAGAAATCTTTAGCCTCCTTTGGTAATGGTTGCGATTGCATTATCTTTTTTGTTGATTCTGTAAATTCACCATCTTTATGAAGTTTCGCAATAAAATGACCTTCGCCACCATCCATCGGAAAAATTCTTCTTGCGTAATCAGTATGACTTCCAAGATCAAATGCTTTTCTACCAAAATCGACTTCAATTGGAACTAGGTGCATATCTGGATGTTCTTGCATAAATTTTTTCATGCACATTTCATTTTCTTCCATTGCAAATGTACAGGTACTATAAACCATTGTTCCACCAGGCTTTAAGCACTTATATGCTTCATCTAAGATACACGATTGACGCACAGCACATGCTTGTACATTCTCTAGACTCCATTGTTCTACTGCTTGATCTTCTTTGCGAAACATTCCTTCACCAGAACATGGTGCATCACAGAGTACCATATCAAAAAACTCTGGAAATGCTTTAGAGATATCTTTAGGATCATTATTCAATACAATTGTATTTGCACTACCACAGCGTTCAATATTCTCTAAAAGTATACGTGCTCGGGTAGCATGAATCTCATTTGCTACAAGTAAGCCTTCTTGTTCTAACATTTCAGAAATTTGCGTAGATTTCGAGCCTGGTGCTGCACACATATCTAAAACCTTTATACCTGGCTTAGGATCTAAAATTGTGACTGCTGAACTTGCACTAGGTTCTTGGATATAAAAGAATCCAGCCATATGCTCAGGCGTAAAACCGACACCACTTTTTATATTTGCGTAATATCCATTTTTTGCAAATGGACTCTTTTCTAAATCAAAATTTGTATTCGCAAAAAAATCATCCGGCGTAATCTTAAGAGTATTAATACGTATCCCTTTTCGTGCTGGATTATTTAATTTTTTTAGATATGCCGGATATTCATCCTTTAGCATTTCTTTCATTCGTTCTAAAAATAATTCATTCATACTTTAATAATATTTTCTTAATGTCTCTAACATCTTGTTCAAGTTGCAAAATTAAATTTTCACGACTCTTAAAGCGAATCTCAGGACGTAAGTATTCTAATAACTGCACCTTTAGAATTTTTCCATACAGAGTACCGCTATATCCAATAATATATGTTTCTAAAGATAACTTTTCAGAAGTATTGAACGTTGGATTATGACCAAGGTTCGTCATTGCACCATACACATGATGATCAATTTCCACCATGCTTGCATACACTCCCTCTTTCGGTAACAAGTATTCATCCGAGTAGTCGATATTCGCCGTCGGAAAACCCATCAATCTGCCTTGTTGATGACCACAACGAACGATACCTTCAAGGCTATAGTACTGTCCTAGCATCTTTTTTATCGCTGGCATATTGCCTTGCACTATCGCATCACAGATACGCGTACTAGAAATCTTACCCACTTCATCTTCAACCGCATCTACAACAACGACATCATAATCCGTCTCTTCTTTTAGCGTATTACAATCACCTGCACCATGTAATCCATAGTGAAAATCAAAACCACAAACAATACCCTTTAAATTTAACTTTGCAAGAGTCTTATGAATAAAATCAGTTGGTGAAAGTTCACTCATCTCTTTATCAAAATCTAAAATGATAATATTTTGAATTCCGAGTTCAACTGCACGATTAATTCTTTGTCGCATGGTAGTGATGTGCTTTACATCTTTTAGCCCTTTGATAGTTACCCATGGGTCTGGTTCAAATGTAATTAGTGCAGATTCACAGCTATGTTTTTGTGCAAGAGCTACTGTCGCCTTTACCAAAGCTTGATGACCTAAGTGCATACCATCAAAATATCCAATGCAAGCACACATTGGATTTTGATATTTTTGTACTGTATGAACTCCAATATTGATTACACGCATTAAAATAAACCTCTTAAACAATGATACAATCCATCTTCTCGCAATGCATAAGCCGCAAGCAACTCACCATTAGATGTAAAGATAACTTGTGGATCACGGATATCTAATTTGATACGCTTACCATTTTTAATATCCACCACTCGATCCGTTTCAACAATCTTATATGTTGGATCAATGACCTGTATTGGTGATAAGAATGAGACATCAGATTCTAAATCTTCAAATGTACAAGCATCCTTTAGGGATAGATGTTCTATTTTAGTACGGACTAATGATGACATAATTGCAAGTTCATCTAATTGTTTTCCAAAGTCCGTAATTAATGTACGAATATATGTACCCGAAGATACCACTGCATTCATTCGATAATTGATTTCATCAATCTTCTCTACTTCTAGTGAAGAGATATGTACAGATCTAGCTTCACGCTCAATCTCAATTCCTTGACGAGCATACTCATATAGTTTCTTACCATCTTTTTTGAGTGCTGAATACATTGGTGGAACTTGTAAAATATCACCAGTTAAGGATTGAACTGCATTATCGATTTCCGCTTCTGTATGGATTGATGGAGTCTTTGTATTAATAATTGTTCCCCAGATATCTTCAGTATCTGTCATCTCACCTAGTTTTAATGTAGCTTGATATGCTTTGTGGTTCTTTACACAATACGGTAAAAGCTTGGTATATTTACCAAGCAAAATAATCATTAAGCCAGAAGCTTCAGGGTCTAGTGTCCCTGTGTGGCCAATCTTACGTTCATGAAATATCCTACGGCATTTGGCAACAGCATCAAACGATGTCATTCCAGCCGGTTTATTTAGTAGTATTACTGCATCCATATTGCGTTAATATTATAGCAACATCATGATATAATAGCAAAGTTTGAGGAGCTTAAATTATGTCATTAAAAAAGATTATTGGTGCTATCTATAAAGCAGATACAGATTATAACTTAATCCAAAATGGAGACCGTATTTGTGTCGGTGTCTCCGGTGGGAAAGATAGTATCTTACTATTATATGCATTGTCTATTTACCAAAAAGCCGCAAAGCGTATAAGTGGGAAAGAATTTTCCGTGATTGGAATACATCTTGAGATGGGCTTTTCTGATATGGACTTTACAGAAGTACGTAAGTTTATGAAGGAACATGATATCGAATATGTTGACTATCCGACAAAACTCTATGATATTTTACAGTTACATCCAAATAAGAAAAACGGAAATATCCAGTGTTCTCTTTGCTCTACCCTAAAAAAAGGAGCAATCGTTAAAGCAGCGCAAGAATACAACTGTAATAAAACTGCATTTGCCCACCATGCAGATGATGCAATCGAAACCCTCTTTATGAACATGATCTATGGAGGACGTATCTCGACTTTCACACCTGCAATGTATCTAAAAAATTCTGGTATGGGTTTCATCCGTCCGTTTGTATATGTCTATGAGGATGAAATCAAAAATACTGTTAGACAAGAACAATTGCCAATTGTTAAGAGCACCTGTCCTAATGACGGCTTTACAAAGCGCCAAGACACTAAAGAATTACTTGCGAGTATTTACCAAACCTATCCATTCGCAAAAAAGAACTTCTTAACTTCCCTATCTAATCAAGAACAAATTAAACTATGGGTCAAAGGCGAAGAATGGGAAAAATCAAACAAATAACTTGACATTCAATTTCAAATGTAAGAACATATAAACAATAAAAACCGAATAGAGGTAGCGACGCAAAATAGTAATGCATGGAGCTGGCAAGCAATGATATGTATGAAAGGTAACCGTCGCCGAACGTATAAACTGGCAAGTTTATCTCGTGGGGATATAGAGAACATCTATATCACTCCTTCATGGAAATGAAGTGGCGCTATGACTTATGGACACAGAACCCGTATGTGATAGCATGCGGGTTTTTTTATAAGGAGAATATTTATGAACATGATTAGAAAAGTATCAGTAGCAGCGTTATCCCTCGTATTACTAGCAGGTTGTGGTTCAGTATCCACAAAAGAAACACATGACGATCATAAGTTAACAGTAGGTATGGAATGTAACTATGCCCCATTCAACTGGTCTACAACAACTGCAAATGAATACACACAACAGATTTCAACAGTAGACTATTGCGATGGCTATGATGTCGCAATCGCAAAGAAGGTTGCGGATTCATTGGGTATGGAATTAGAGGTTGTAAAATATGACTGGGATAATTTAATTCCAGGTTTACAAAACAATGAAATTGATGCGGTCATTGCAGGTATGACTGCTACAGATGACCGTAAGATGTCTGTTGACTTTACAGATCCATACTACACTAGTCAAGAAGTTGTGATTGTACGTAAAGATAGTTCACTTACATCCATTACAGATATCCAAGATCTTAAAAGCAAAACAGTTAAGGGCCAATTAAACACTCTTTACGATACAATCATCGATCAGATTGAAGGTGTTAACCATGGTACTGCAATGGATAACTATCCTTCCCTTGTGAATGACTTATTAAACAACGGTTGTGATGCGATTACTGCAGAACTACCTGTTGCTGAAGGAATTGTCGCATCAAATCCAGATTTAACATATGTAACATTCAAAGAAGGCCATGGATTTAAAGCAGATACATCGGTATCTATCGCGGTTAAGAAAGGTAATACAGAATTACTGGATAAGATTCAAAAAGCATTGAATTCAATTTCTGAAGATGAACGTCAACAAATTATGTTAGAAGCTGTAAAGAGACAACCGGCGGTAAACAAATAATGGAATTCATTAATACTATTATCGAATTATTGATACGTTACTGGCCTAGTCTATTACTAGGTATACAAACAACGCTCATCGTTGCTTTATCTGGCACGATTATTGGTCTTGTGATTGGTTTATTTATTGGTGGTTTACGTGCTGTAAAAGTAGATCGTACATCTCCTATCTTTGCAAAAATTCTAAAGAAAATTTTCCAAGTATTATCAAGTATTTATATTGGTATCTTCCGTGGTACTCCAATGATGGTTCAAGCTGTATTTATTTACTATGCACTATTAAATGTCATTCATTGGACAAATCTACAAGCAGCTATCTTTGTTATCTCCATTAACACAGGTGCATATATGTCGGAAATCGTACGTTCAGGCATTCAGTCGGTCGACCCAGGACAGATGGAAGCAGCACGTTCTCTAGGTTTATCAAATGGACAAGCAATGTTAAATGTCATCTTGCCACAGGCAATCCGCAATGCCTTCCCTGCTATCGGTAATGAATTTATTGTAAACATTAAGGACTCATCTGTACTAATGATTATTTCAATCACAGAACTGATGTTCCAGGCAAAATCCATTGCTGGCACAACTTATAAATTCTCAGAAACTTATTTTATTGAAGCACTAATTTATTTAATCTTAACAACAGTTACTTCTATGATATTAAACGTAATTGAAAAGAAACTAAATCAAACTAGTTCAAGCTTGCCACAAAGCGTTACAACACCTGAACAAATGAAGTTCAGCGGCAAAGAATGATAGAAAGGAAACGTTAAAATGTCTAATCCACTTGTAGAAATTAAAGATATCCATAAGAGCTTTGGCTCATTAGAAGTATTAAAAGGCGTTGACTTTTCTGTCGATCAAGGTGAAGTTGTTTGCCTGATTGGAAAATCTGGTTCAGGTAAATCCACTTTACTTCGTTGTATTAACTTGTTAGAAACACCTGATAGTGGAATGATTCATGTATTTGGTGAAGATGTACTTTCCATAAAAGATGTTAATCAGTTCCGTAAACGCGTTGGTATGTGTTTCCAGCAATTCAATCTCTTCGCAAATTATTCTGTAATTGATAACTGTATCATGCCACAGTTAAAAGTACTTAAAGTCTCTAAGCAGAAAGCCACAGAAACTGCACTATATTATCTTGAAAAAGTTGGTATGCACGAATTTGCAAATGCAGATGTTAGAAGATTATCTGGAGGACAAAAACAGCGTGTCGCAATAGCTCGTGCACTATGCATGCAACCAGAAATCATGTTGTTTGATGAACCTACTTCCGCATTGGATCCAGAAATGGTAAACGAAATTCTAGCAGTCATCAAACAACTAGCAGAAGAAGGATTAACAATGATTCTTGTTACACACGAAATGAATTTCGCAAGAAATGTTGCGAATCGAGTAATCTTTATGGATAACGGTAAGATTGAAGAACAAGGAACTCCTGAAGAAATCTTTACAAATCCAAAGAGTGAACGTACTAAAGAGTTCTTAAATGCTGTTTTATAAATAATAACTAAAGGACTTGCATGCATGCAAGTCCTTTTCATTTGCTTATAACGCAGTATCATCAATACTATTGAGATGATTTTCTAGGTAAGTAATAATTTCCTTCACTGTCCCCTCTTCAAACGGAACACGAATACCTGCTTCCTTTACAAGTTTTGTAAAAGATAATGTACCACCAAGTCTACATAGTTTCTTGTAATCTTCCCAGTATGTAGGATCCTTCTTATCCATACGGATATAGAACTGTTGTGCACATACTTGTGCTAATGTGTAGTCGATATAGTAGAATGGGCTTTCGAAAATATGACCCTGTTGGTACCACCATGTACCTTCTTCCAAGATATCGCAACCTTCATAATCCTTATAAGGCATATACATCTTTTCTAATCTTCTCCAACACGCCTTACGCTCTGCTGGTGTCATATCTGGATGTTCATATACTTCATGTTGATAGTGGTCTACTAATGCACCATATGGCAAGAATGTAATTGTACCAGCCATATGAGAGAACTTATACTTTTCTGTTTCTTCTTTAAAGAATAATTCCATCCAAGGATACGCAAAGAATTCCATAGACATGGAATCAATCTCTGCAGATTCCATTGTTGGACATTTGACATCTATTAATTCAATCTGATCAGATAGATATGCTTGGAAAGCATGTCCTGCTTCATGTGTTAATACGTCTACATCACCAGATGTTCCATTAAAGTTACTAAAGATAAATGGTACATCATATTCGTAGATTTCAGTTTCATAACCACCCATCTGTTTATTTGGGCGGCTTACAAGATCCCATAACTGATTAGAATTCATTACATCGATGAACTTACCAGTTTCAGGTGACATCTCATGATACATCTTCACAGCGTAATCTACTAATTCTTCTGCCGTACCATGAGGTTTTGCATTACCAGACTTAAACGAGAATCCTAGATCATAGTATGCAAGTTTATCATAGCCAATACGCTTTCTCTGCTTTTCAAATAAGCGAGCAGCTGCCGGTGTTACATAGTCAAGAATCTGCTTACGATATCCTGCAACCATCTCTGCGTTGTAGTCTAAACGATTCATACGATAATAACCTAATTGAATGTAATTATCATAGCCAAGTTCTTTCGCCATCTTATGACGTACCTTTACTAACTTATCGTAGATTTCATCAAACTCAGCAGAATGTTCCTTAAACCAAGCCATCTTCGCTTCATAAGCTTTACGACGCACTTCACGGTCAGGTGTATCAACCTTAGCACTGATTTCAGAAAGGTTTAATACCTCACCATCAAATTCGATCTTCGCAGAAGCCTTTAGTTTACCATACTCACTTGTCAGTTTGTTTTCCTCAATCATGAGCGGCACAATACGTGGGTCAAATGCCTTAATGGAACATTCACTTAACTGGAAGTAAGTCTCTGGAATTTCCTTTAACAATTCTTCTCTAAAAGGTGCTTCTAATACAGCCTTTACTAATTCATTCTCAATGACAGAATACTGTGGACCTGTCTCATCCCAATAGTTATTCTCTGCATCATAAAACTCATCAGCTGTATTGATACTGTGACGGATATTAACAAGTGTAATCATTGTATATAAATGACGACGTAACTTGTTCATACGCCAGAATGCGTCTAGAAATGTTGCGGCATCCTTCGCCTGTTTCATCTCTGAAACAAGTTCTTCCATCTTGGCCTTTGTTTCTTCAAAGTCAGGACGGGTATATTTCATATCATTAAATTTTGTCATATAAATAAGCCTCCATGCCAGTATTTTAACACCGTTCAATAAACCTTGAAAGTCATACCATCTTTTACACGTAAAGTTCTTAACGATTCGTTAGATTTACAATATTGGTTCGTATCCACACATTGAATGATTGGTTGATTCGATAACTGATATATACAACTAAAATCTTGATTCTTTAAAATAAATATCTGTTCTAAAATATCCTGAAAATGATTGTCTAAATTTACTCTACATTCATATTCCTTTTTTATAATTGGAAACTGAATGTAAATACATAAAGTATCGCTATGACTCATGTCTATCACCCATTTGAAAGAAGCTACATTCAAGTAACTGTTGGTGCATCATTACCAAACCATAGCCAGGTTTCTTTTGGATACATTTTTCAGTTGTAGAAAATAGTGCTTGTATTTCCTGCACGTTATCATTGCTTAAACTTATCTTAGAAGAGATAAGCGTTAAAATACGATACGGTATATTTACTACACTTTGATTTAATATTAACAAGTGAATATCATACTTTTGATTTGTTTCTAGTAGTTTAATTAGAAGTTCTTTATAGTAATCATTCTGTAAAAATATTGTTAAATCCGTAATTAACAAATATGAATCATTTCTATCTTCTAAACTTTGAAATAACTCTTGCATCGTTTCTACATCATCTGTATGAATAATATTTTTTTCTTTTGCATTCTTACAAAATAGATCATCAATCACAAATACTTGTTGATTTCTTTCGTGAATTCGATATAACAAAAGCTGAATTAAATTCTCTCTTTCTTGATATGATTTTCCAATAAACAAATAACTATGATGAAGATTGAAATCTAAAATAAGTTTTGGTTGTTCAAATAAGTAGTAATCATCTATATAGCCGATGGATAATTCTGTATCAACATCGACTGGAAATAACGGCAAAGGATTTAACCATAATGGTTTAACTTTTTTAGGGTGTAATCTACGTATGAAATTTAAAACTTGCGTTATCTGAGCTTGCTGATGCTTTTGAAAGGAAGAAGTGGCTTCAATATTTCCTTCTTGGTCTAAGATTTCGATATGCCGAATCGATTCTTTTTTCGCATGTGCGTATCCTGCTATACCATATTGAATTCCTCCTGCATTAGATAAATAGAATTCACCCGGCCTTTGTAAGGAAGCAGCTCTAGCATCATGAAGAAGTTCCATTGAGTCTTGTCGATCTGCGACACGCATACATATACGGAAGTTTGTATTTGCCCATATTTGATCATTTACAACACCTGCAGGTTTTTGTGTTGCCAGTATCAAATGAATACCCAACGATCTTCCTACACGTGCAATAACAATTAGTTCATCAAGGAATTCTGGCCTTTCCCTTTTTAGTTCAGCAAATTCATCTACTACAATTACCAGTTCAGCTAATGAAGGATATTCAGTATTTGATGTAATTGCTTTTCGATATGAATTTAAATTAATTACAGGATACCCAAACTGATTAGATACTTCTTTAAATAGTTTCTCACGATAGGAACATATGCTCTTTAATGCATGTAAGGAACGCTTCATATCTTCCACATCAAGATTTGAAAGATTGCCGCAGATATGTGGTAGTTCATGACCTTTTAAACATAATACAGAGCCAGCTCCACCACCTTTAAAATCGATTAATACAATTTGTAAGTCTTTAGGCGAAAAAGAAATTGCTAGAGATAAAAGTAATGTTGTAATTAATTCACTCTTTCCACTACCTGTTGTACCTGCAATTAATCCATGTGGTCCATCCTTACATTCATGCAAATCAAAGTATATTGGTTGATGATATGCATCCTTCCCTAAACGTATTTGCATTGATTTTGTTATATCACTATGACACCATCTTTCACTAATATTTAATTCCTCAATCGTATCAACATCATACATTGAAAAGAAAGAATAATTGTTGTCAATTGTATGATGATATTTAGGAAATAATGTTTGTTGAATATCAACTTTTATGAATTTATAGAAATCTTTACACCGATGTACTGTCTTTTGTTCATGATCAAGAACAGTAACTTCATCTCCCTTTTTACTCAGTAAATGTGTCATATGACAGTGATCAATAGTATCAAATGTAATCCATTCTTTAAATTCACTAAGATACTGCTTCGTAAAATTAAACAGTACTTTTATACCAATGAAGTTCTGTGTCTTTGCTCGTAAATTTTGAATAGAAGAAGAAATACAACGTGAACCATTATGATAAATATGTGGAATCTTTTTTAACCAACTAAACTGAATAAAATCATTTGTATCAATCAAACAAGCAATTATTACATCTTGCGGTCGATAAGACATAGAAATATACCTAAGTACATCAAATGTAAATTCATTTAATTGATGTAAAACAACATGATCACCACTTTGAAGTTTCAAAAAATACGGCGCATCTAACGACCTTGCATAACTTACAATGTCATTAAAACGTTGTTGAAATGCACTATCACTTTTTTGAAATTGGAATGATTTTTCAAAAACAAATTTAATGGCACTTTCTGCGTAACCAATTGGAAGATAAATGCATTTTGGATATAACTGCAGTAGTAACTGATTATCATTTACATATAGTCTCTTAACGGAATTTAAATATGATTGATGCATATTATCTATATTTGATTTTAATTGTTCAAGGTAAGCTTCATATTCATTTTTACGTAAGTGTATCTTTTTCTGATTATCTTTTTTCTCATGTAGTTGTTGTAAAGGATTCCAAATAATTGTACTTAACAACATCACACTTGGAAGTAGAATCATCGGTAACATATCTAATATATCTCTACCATTCATATATCCACGATACATGGAGATAGATGCTCCACTCATGGATGCTAAACTCATTGTAATTGCTGGTCCTATAGAGAAAATAACAGACCTTTTTTCATATTGACTGATATGTTCAGGTTCATCTACTGTTAGTGTATATTCATTTATTATTTCTGGTTGATAGATTGTTGTTCTATCTACGTATTGAATTGGAGATAACATAGTTGTCTTAGGAGTAAACTTACTTAAATGGCAACTCGTATTTGATGGATAGTTTACGATGATAAAATCTTCCTCAAATAGAATTCGTAGATAATATGTTTCTAGCAAATCTCCTATTTTATATATCGCATTATGGATACGCTTATGATTCATATATGCATGAATGGAAGAATTTACTTCAATTTGTTTTGTATCAAAATGTATCGTAATAGCGTTTCGATTTAATAACTCTGTAGAAACAGTTATATCATTCATGACTGTACCAATCACTATTGTATCTTGATAAAGATATGACTTAAATCGGCTCCATCCTTGTAGTAAGGGTATGGCTGTAAACCGTATATCATAAATCATACACGATTGTTCATGTTGCAGCAGATAAGAAACACCATCTTCAACAAGCTGTATTACAACACTATTTTCTTTTTGATATAACGTAAAATGAGAACCGAATACTGTATGTTCTACTCGATTCTCATCAACCAATATCAAGCATAGTTCATCTTTATATTCAGTATATAAAATCATTTCCGATTTATCTCAACGACCAATATATGACAATGCACGAGATGCTTTTTGTCTTTTGTTTGTATCACAATATCTGTACCGCCTGATTTATTTCCAATTACTTCACCCGCTGAACTAACTTCAGCGATATCTGTATTCTTACTTATATAAATTAAGTCTTCAACAGTATATCCTTCTGGTAGACCTGTCACTTGTATACGTGTACTGACCCCAACACCAGAAATTAATGAATAATCTTTTAATGTAATTCTCTTTTTCACCTGTATTGCTTCTACATTTGGTACTTTTTCTCTATCTTCGCAACTGCAATGATCAACACTCATCCAGTTTTCATAGGTAACTTTCCCCTTTGGAAACAGAGGTGCATTTGATTCACTAAGAATAGGAATATTTCTGCTAAAACCAAATCTTCCTGCTAAGCTATTACTACTATTCAGTTTTAAATTACACAGCCAATATGCATTTAGTTCTGTACATACTTTGATATCAGGATTTCCTTCAGATAACTCTTCCACAAGATCTGGTTGTACATCAATATCAAATGGTTCTGCTTTACCTTCTTCGTTATAGAGATATGTTTTAGTATGGAAATACCCTTTCGCACCTGCATCAATCTCTGCATCCATTATATTTTGATTGAATGCATGTAATGCTAGGTTCGTACCAAGTGTAATACCTGTTTCAGCACGAATTGATGCGGTAGCTTTCTTACTATGATCAGAAATAATACGCATATTACCATTACGAATCTCACATCCCAAAACATGATTTTGTACAAATGATAATTCAGCTTTACCAGTCGCATATATGTTTAGATTCAGTTTCATTACAACAGATACCATAGGAGCATTTGGCATAGGAATCTTAACCGTACATAATGTAATCGTATCCGTTATAACTTCTTGTTTTGTTTGAAAGATATTCTGTACGGTACTAATAAAATCTTTTGGATTTAGTTTTGAGAAATCTCCATATAACTCCTTATACATACCATTACGTAAACCAATATTCTCTAAAGTAGTAAAGTCTGCTTTCAAATAGCCGTATTGAATTCTATCTTCATCCTTGTCCCATTTATATTGAATATGTAGATTATCTAATGCCGCATTTGCATACAACAGTCCACCAACTTGCAATTGTTTAGAAACCTCTGCATGTAGAGAACTAGTAGTACCTTTTAGTGCTATTCGAAAGCCATTTATTTCGAATGTATGATTGATTAAGCTGGTTGACATTAAGGACAGAGAGTGACTTTGCTCTGTCCCTTCTTGAACTACATTTCCATTTCCATCAACTATTTTTGCATGATTAAACTCTAAATCTGTACCACCTTGAATATCAAATTGTTCAATAACATCTTCCATATTCACTTGTTCTAAAGTTGTTAATATTCCTTGATTTGTATACTCACAATTTACTACACGATAGTATGTATCATCATATACGATATACATTCCATTTCTTATAGAAGAATCTGATTCAAATAATGCGGTTAATCCTTCTTCATCAAATTGTTTCGGCTCATCATCCGCAAACTGAACGTCATCTTTCAATTGAACTGTTGTTTGTGTATCTGTAAATTTTCGATTATTAACAATATCAATAACCTGTGCTAAATATCCAAAAGCCTCTTCTTTTGAAATCTGATCTTTTGGACGAAAACGTTGTCGCTCATCAAGGCTCATCAAACCACTGGCAACGGCAGCCTTGACTTGATCTGGATAACTACAATCTTGTAAATCTTTAATAGTATCTGAAAAACCCTCATGTGTTCTTGAGATAAGATTCATTAATGTATACGCAACCATCTCTCTTGTTAATGTAGCTGATGGATTAAATGCTTTGGATGGGTTTAATACTTCCCATTCAACAGATGATTGTACAACAGTAAAATACGGCGAATTAGAAGTTATATTTAAAAAATACGGTTCCTCTTGTTGATAGTATGTGATGCCTGCTTGTGCAGTAAGTTCCGTTAGCCATTCTCCATTTGTCATTGTATCTGTCACCTTCTTTTTACATCCAACAAATGGAACTAACATACATAACACAAGCAGTACGGCAAACTTCCTAATACTGAATACCGGATGCATTTCCTGTAATTGTTGTTTCTAATGAATCATAACTAGAAACTGTAGTATCTAAAAACTTTGCATACGCATCAATGAGTACACGATACTTCTCGAAACGATTTGCAAATAATTGGAAACGATTTCGAATCTCCTCACCACCATCAGAAACCCAAGTACCATTTAATGATGTTATTTCTTTTTGCATTGCAGTTAAATCATCATACATCATTTGATTCGTTGAACGTAGTTTGGCTGCTGTATCACTTACTTCAGCTAACGAAATTTGAATATTACTCATTTTTTCCTCCTTTACATTCCTAGCATACCAGCTTGACTCGTTAATTCATCTTGCGTATTACGATAACTACGCGCGCTATTACGTAAAAACTCAATATACTCCGTACATAAAATTGATAATTGTTTAAAGTCTGACTGTAATGATGAAAGTTTGGTTGTAAATGCTAGGTTATCTTTCCCTTGCCAACCAGCATTCATCGCATCTACAGCAGAAAATAATGTTGCGACATTCTTCAGATAGGAAGTGTTACGTTCCTCCATGCGCATGGCACACGCTTCTAATTGCATTGGTTCTACGGTAATCTTTCTCATAGTACCTCCTTTCACTTTCTATATAGTGATATAAAGGCTGACTTCCCCTAAAAAAAAACAGAGGATTTCTCCTCTGCTTTACATACTATTCAGATTCTTTCTTTTCTTCACGATGAATACGAGCAATGATTTCATCAATATGTCGACCATTCATCTCTGTTTCATCAATAACAAAACTTAACTCAGGTACACGACGAATTGTCATGCGCTTGGAAAGTTCTGAACGGATAAATCCTGCAGCACGGTTCAATGCACGTAAACCAGCTTGCATACGCGGATTCTGTCCTAAGAATGTTACAAACACCTTCGCATAACTATGGTCATTTGAAACCTGAACATCCGTAATTGTAACAAATCCAACATCAGGATCCTTTACACCAAACTGGATAATTTCAGAAATATTCTTACGAATAATTCCTTCCAATCTTTTTTGTTTTACACTTACCATACTTTATCCTTCTAATGGTACTTCACGATCTTCGTATGCTTCGATTGTATCTCCAATCTTAACATCGTTATAGTTTTCAATCGTAAGACCACAATCAAATCCAGATAGTACTTCCTTAGCATCATCCTTGAATCTCTTAAGGGAAGCAAGTTTACCAGTGTAGATAACGATACCATCACGAATTAAGCGGATATTACAACGAGAAACAAGCTTACCATCTGTAACCATACAGCCAGCGATTGTACCAATCTTAGAAGCCTTATATGTTTCACGAATCTCTGCCTGTCCAATAACAACTTCCTTGTATACTGGCTCAAGCATACCCTTCATCGCAAGTTCCATTTCTTCTGTTGCCTTATAGATGATGTCATGCAAACGAATTTGTACGCCAGCTTCTTCAGCCTTCTTACGAATATTTGCATCAGGGCGAACAGAGAAACCAATAATCATTGCATTCGATGCACTAGCAAGCATGATATCAGATTCTGTAATAGCACCAGCTGTAGCGTGAATAACATTCACACGTACACCAGATACATCTAACTTCTCCATAGAGGACTTAACAGCTTCTGCAGAACCTTGTACATCCGCCTTGATGATAACTGGAATTTCCTTTAAATCACCAGATTCAATCTGTGATGATAAGTCTTCTAAGCTCATTGCGCTTGTCTTACGACGGTCGGCATCAATCTTACGACGCTTACGTCTATCCGCAACTGCACGTGCTTCCTTTTCATTCTCATAAGAACGGAAGATATCACCAGCTTCTGGTACATCATTTAAACCAATAATCTCTACTGGCCGTGATGGACCTGCTGTCTTAAGTTCATTACCATTTTCATCTGTCATACGACGTACTTTACCAAAACATGTACCAACTACAACTGGATCACCATGTTTTAATGTACCATTCTGTACAAGCAATGTCGCAACTGGACCTCTGCCCTTATCAAGTTTTGCTTCAACAACTGTACCAGTTGCTGTACGGTTAGGGTTAGCCTTTAATTCCTTTACATCAGAAACGATTAAGATTGTTTCTAATAATTCATCAATACCATCACCCTTCTTCGCACTAGTATTGACGAAGATAGTATCGCCACCCCATTCTTCAGGCATGATTCCAAGTTCAGCCATTTCAGACTTAACGTGGTCAGGATTTGCATCTGGCTTATCCATCTTATTTACAGCAACAATAATTGGAACACCAGCAGCCTTTGCATGGTCAATTGCCTCACGTGTCTGAGGCATAACACCATCATCAGCCGCAACAACAATAACAGCTAAGTCAGTCACACTAGCACCACGTGCACGCATAGCAGTAAATGCTTCATGTCCTGGAGTATCTAAGAAAGTGACCTTACGACCATTGACTGTAACCTGGTACGCACCGATTGCCTGTGTAATACCACCAGCTTCGCCAGCAGCTACCTTAGAACGACGGATTGTATCCAATAATGTTGTCTTACCATGGTCTACGTGACCCATGATCGTAACAACAGGTGGACGCTCCTGTAGATCTTCCGCAGAATCTTCTTCTACATCTTCCAAGCTATCTGCTTCTCTTTCTTTCACCTTAACGGCTTCAATGTTGTAATTCATGCATACAAGTTCAACCATTTCATCTTCAAGTGCACTGTTGATGGTAACCATCTTACCTTCCATAAACAATGCTTTGATGAGCTCACTTGATTGACGATTTAATTTATCTGCTAATTCACCAACTGTAATACCATCAGTGAATGTAATCTCTGTAATCTCTACTGGTTGTTTAGATTGATGATTCTCATTCTTGTTAAATGGTTTTTTCTTCGTATTGTTACGATTGTTGGAAACATTCTTCTTATTTGCAGGTTTGCGTTTTGTTGGAACTGGCATTTATGTACCTCTCTTTCTTTGTTTGAGATTTGCATCTCGAAATACTGTATCGGTAACATCCCTTCCTTTCAAAATGGATACCACTACTTCATTGCTTTCGCAATTTCATCCCAGAATTCATCTGGAATCTTTTGGGATAATGCTTTTGCTAAAGCATTATTCTTCTTAGCAATTTCAATAACTGCTACGTCTTTCTTTAAATATGCACCATGACCATTTGTTCTACCTGTTGTATCAACAGCTAATGTACCCTCTGGTGTTCTAACAACGCGGAGCAACTCCTTTTTAGGGAGTTGTTCTCCGGTTGCTACACATTTACGCATTGGAATTTTCTTAGGCATGCTTACATGTTTTCATCGTCATCGTAGTATTCTTCATACTCATCGTAGTCGATGTCATACTCCTTCTCTGCTTCAGATTCCTGTTGAGCTTCAATTTCAGCCAGCTCTTCTTCACTATAAACAGGACGATTGTCAGCAACAAGCAAGTTCTTCTTGATTTGTTCTTCAAGATCCTTGTTTCTAACCTTGTACTCTTCTTCTTCCTTCTTCTTTTTCTTCTTGTACTTAGAATCTGTATTCTTAGGCTTAGAAGAATCAACAAGTTTTTCAAAGTGTGAAACATAAGTAGCCTTCTTAGCTAGTTCCTCTAAGTCCGCATGCTTACGAGAAGCTTCTTTTTCTTCTGCAGTCTTTTCAACTACAACTGGCTTCTCCTCTTCAACTGTCTCTTCGACCACTTCAACCACAGGTTCTTCAACAGGTGCTTCTTGATGTTCTTCTTCATCTGGTTGATTAGAAATCTCATCGATAATTGTATCGTTTACTCTTTCCATCATTTCTTCTGGAATGTAGTCTTCATCTTCATCAACAATCGCATCAGGATTTTCAGCTCTAAACTTAGCAATCGCTGCAAGTCTCTTTTCTTCTTCTTCCTTAGCAGCAGCCTTTTGGCGTTCAACATTCTTAGCCTTTGCTTGTTCAGCTAACTTTTGCTTCATTACTTCAGCCTGAGCGAGTAATTCATCATAATCCTTGCCCATATCTTCTAGTTCTTGACGTGTCTTAATATCAATCTTATGACCTGTTAACTTCACCGCAAGACGAGCATTCTTACCACGCTTACCGATAGCTAACGATAATTGATCTTCACTAACGATAACAAGTAAACTATTATCATCTTGTCCTGGTAGAACAGAGATGATTTCCGCAGGTGCTAACGCATTCTTAACTAGTTCTGTTATATCATCACTCCATTGGAAGATATCAATCTTTTCACCATGTAATTCATCGATAATCTTTTGAACACGAGAGCCACGAGGACCAATACATGAGCCAATTGGATCTACATCAGGATTATGTGAGAGAACAGCCATCTTTGTTCTTTCGCCAGCTTCACGAGCAATTGATTTAATTTCTACAACACCCTGATAAATTTCAGGAACTTCTTTTTCAAATAAACGCTTAACAAGAGTCGCATCAGCACGTGATACTAATACCTGTGAACCCTTTGTTTCTTTTTGCACATCAGTAATTACAACACGAATACTTTGTCCTTCTGTTAGTTTTTCATGAGGAATCTCAGCTGACTTAGAAAGTAAAGCAACTGTCTTACCCAAACTAATTAAAGTGAACTTATCCTTAACTGATTCAACAGTACCGATAACCATCTCATCCTTCTGGTCAATGTATTCGTTATATACTGCAACCTTTTCAGCTTCACGAATCTTTTGACGGAATACATTCTTAGCTAAAGAAGCAGCAGCACGTGACATCGAAGTAATTTCCTTCTTTTCACGAACTTGTCCACCTAACTCAGCATTAGAATCAATCTTCTTAGCATCTTCTAATGAAATTTCTAATTCATCATCTTCTACTTCTTCAACAACGTTGTAGTACTGGTAGATATCAATCGTCTTACTCTTCTTATTGATTTCTGCCTTTACTTCAATATCCTGTAATTCAGAATCCTTCTTGAATGCTTTCGCAACAGCTTCTGTTAATGCCTCTAATACGATATTCTCAGGCACATTCTTGTCATCTTCCACACCGCGAATCGCATTTAGAAGTTGTGTGTATTTAATCTCCATGATTTCTCCTTATAATTTAATTGCTAATCTAGCAAAACAAATATTGTTCTTTTCAATCGTTGCAGTACGTTTTACCGCTTTATCACGATACTCTAATTCAATCGCTTCAGCACTAGCAGCACGAACAAATCCAGTAATCTCTACCATCTTCTTAAATGGTTCCTTGAGTTGTACATAGATGTATTCATCTACTAACTGTTCAAACTCAGCATAATCCTTAATCTCTCGCTCTGCACCAGGGCTACAGACTTCCAAACTATACTCTTCTTTAATTGGATCATACTTGTCCAAGACTACGCCAAGCTTTTCACTTACCTCTGCACAAATATCTAAGTCAATCGCATGTGCATCATTGTCAATTGCGACCTGTAATGTCTTTTCATTACTAAGCCAAACAATCTCGTAAAGTCGAACGTGGCATTCGTCAAATACTGGCTGAAATAATTCGATCAATTTATCAATGTTTTCCATATGCCTCCAGACATAACACAAGGAGAGCTTCCGCTCTCCTTATTTCGTTTACAATATACCCCATTTTTAAGGGATTTTCAAGCACAATTCCTCTATAGAATAAGATTATTCCACATTTTTTGTAAACATCCGTGCACAGGCAACTGCCTTTTGCCAACGCTCATATAAATCATTTACATCTGAGATATTCATCATCGGCGTAAAGATATGACTATTTCTTTCTCTTTTTAACTCATCTAAGTTACTCCAATACCCAACTGCAAGCCCCGCTAGATACGCTGCACCAAGTGCAGTAGATTCAACGTTTTCTGGACGTTCAATTACACATTGCATAATATCACTTTGAAACTGCATCAGATAATCATTAGCAGAAGCTCCACCATCTACACGTAATGCCTGAATCGCAATGCCAGAATCTTCTTTCATCGCATCAAGAATATCTCTATTTTGATAGGCAATAGAATCTAATGTTGCTTTCGTCATATCCTCTTTACTTGTACCACGTGTAATACCAAACATCGCACCCTTACAATCATTATCCCAATACGGAGCACCTAACCCTACAAATGCAGGAACTACAATTAATTCATGTTCTTCCTTTGCAGACAAAGCAAGTTTCTCCGACTCTTTTGCCGTCTTAAAAAACTTCAACTGATCACGTAACCACTGTACCGCACTACCAGCCACAAACACTGAACCTTCAAGGGCATAAGTAATTTCACCCTGATAACCCCAAGCAATCGTAGTAACTAGACCATGCTTACTTGGATGTGGTTTATTACCAGTATTCATTAACATAAAGCAACCAGTACCATAAGTATTTTTTACGCTGCCACGCTCGAAGCACTGTTGTCCAAATAGTGCAGCTTGTTGGTCACCGGCAGCGCCAGCAATCGGTACACGCTTACCAAAGAAATACTCAGAAGCAGTATATGCAAAAATACAACTACTATCTTTTACCTCCGGTAACATACACTTTGGAATATTCAGAAGACTGCATAATTCATCATCCCACTTCTTATCATAGATATTAAATAACATTGTTCTAGATGCATTACTGTAGTCCGTCACATGTGCTTTCATTCCAGAAAGACACCATATCAACCAAGTATCAATTGTACCCGCAAGTAACTCACCACTTTCTGCACGCTGTTGACCATTTTCAATATGATCCAAAATCCAACGAATCTTTGTTGCAGAGAAATATGGATCAAGTTGAAGGCCTGTCTTTTCACGAATCATGCTAGCATGATTATTTTGTTTTAACTGATTACAGATTTCTGCAGTTTGACGAGATTGCCAAACGATTGCCTTATAAACAGGGATGCCTGTCTTCTTATCCCATACAACCGTTGTCTCACGTTGATTCGTAATGCCAATACCTTCAATCTGTTCTGGTTTGATATTAGCATCCAGCATACTTTGCATCATACAAGACAATACAGATAACCAGATTTCATTCGCATCATGTTCCACCCAACCAGGTTTAGGAAAGTATTGTTGAAATTCTTTTTGCGCAGAAGAAACAACCTTAGCATCATGATTAAAGATTATCACTCGTGAACTAGTTGTTCCTTGGTCAATCGACATAATATATTTTTCCATGCGTATACCTCATTATCATAGAAATTAAATAAAATTAATTACAACTCAATTATAACGTATTAAAAAGGACTGCCAATATGATAGCAGTCCTAATCATCAATTACTTAGACTTTTTAGTTGTCTTTTTTGCAGGAGCTTTTTTAGCTACTGGCTTTTTCACTACAGCCTTAGGAGCTGCTACTTTCTTAGTAACTTTCTTAACAGCTTGTTTTTTCGCTACTGGTTTCTTAGCAGCTGGCTTTGTAACCTTCTTAGCTGCAGGTTTAACTACCTTCTTAGTAGCAACCTTCTTTGTAGTCTTCTTTGCTACTGGTTTAACAGTTTTCTTAGCAGGAGACTTCTTAGCCACTGGCTTAGTTACCTTCTTGGAAACTGTCTTTGTTGTTGCTTTCTTAGCTACTGGTTTTTTAGCAGTAGCCTTCTTCGTAGCCTTTTTAGCAACTGTCTTCTTTGCTACAACAGTTGATTTAACATCAGCACGAATTGCGGCTTGCGCAGCTGCTAAACGAGCGATAGGAACACGATATGGTGAGCAAGAAACATATGTTAATCCAACACGTTGGAAGAACTCGATACTTACTGGGTCACCACCATGTTCACCACAGACACCCAAGTGAATGTCCTTACGTGTTGAACGACCCTTTTCGCAAGCCATAGAGATGAGCTTACCAACACCATTTACATCTACGTGTGCGAATGGATCGTTATCGTAGATATGCTTACTGTAGTAATCATCTAAGAACTTACCAGCGTCATCACGTGAGAATCC
Source organism: uncultured Solobacterium sp. (assembly GCF_963517755.1). NCBI lineage: Bacteria > Bacillati > Bacillota > Erysipelotrichia > Erysipelotrichales > Erysipelotrichaceae > Solobacterium > uncultured Solobacterium sp. Next base: position 13,260 of record NZ_CAUQGG010000001.1, on the reverse strand, counting down.
AAATGTCATCTGTGTTAAGTCATTTGTACCGAAACTGAAGAATTCAGCTGTTTCTGCTAATTCATCAGCATTTAACGCAGCACGTGGAATCTCAATCATTGTACCGATCTTATAATCCTGCTTCACTCCAGCTTCCTTGATTACTTCGTCAGCAGTTGTACGAATAATCTGTGCAACATAGTCAAGTTCCTTCTTTTCACCAACTAATGGAACCATGATTTCTGGAACTAGCTTCCAACCACGGTGCTTCTTGTTGATGTTGATAGCAGCCTTGATAATTGCGCGTGTCTGCATGACACCGATTTCTGGATATGTAACGTCTAGACGACATCCACGGTGACCCATCATTGGGTTGAACTCGTGTAAGTTTGCGGCAGCAGCCATCAAGTCTTCTACAGAGATTCCTAATGCCTTAGCAACTTCTAATGATTCTGCTTCAGCCTTTGGTAAGAATTCATGTAGAGGTGGGTCTAGTAAACGAATTGTAACACTTCTGCCACCCATTGCTTCGAAGATTCCTTCGAAGTCACCTTGCTGCATTGGTTCTAATTGCTTTAATGCAATCTGACGTTGTTCAACGTTTTGTGCAACTACCAATTCACGGATAGCCTTGATACGTTCTGGGGAATTGAAGAACATATGTTCTGTACGAACAAGACCAACACCCTCAGCACCAAAGCTTACTGCTCTTGCTGCATCTTCTGGTGTATCAGCGTTTGTACGAATCTTCATAGTTCTACGTTCATCAGCCCATTGCATGAACTTCTTGAAGTTACCAGAAATTGTTGCTGGAACAGTCTTGATTTCACCACGGTAAACTAAACCAGTGGAACCATCTAAGGAAATGATATCTCCATCCTTGAATACTTCACCCTTGACTGTGAATTGTAACTTGGATTCGTTAACCTTAATATCTCCACAACCAGATACACAGCAAGCACCCATTCCACGAGCTACTACAGCTGCATGAGATGTCATACCACCACGTACTGTTAAGATACCTTCAGATACATGCATACCTTCGATATCTTCTGGTGATGTTTCTAGACGAACTAAGATAACCTTACGTCCCATTGTTGCCTTTGTCTTAGCTTCTTCTGCAGTAAATACGATTTCACCACAAGCAGCTCCTGGTGAGGCAGCTAAGCCTTTTGCAATTACATCATTCTTCTTTTTCTTTAGGTCGTCTGCGTCAAACTGTGGATGGAGTAAGTCATCTAATTGCTTAGGATCTACCATGAGTAACGCTTGATCCTTCGTTACAAGACCTTCCTTCTCCATATCTACAGCAACCTTTAAAGCAGCTGCAGCTGTACGCTTCGCATTACGTGTTTGTAACATGAATAGTTTTCCATGTTCAATTGTAAATTCCATATCCTGCATGTCATGGTAGTGCTTTTCCAAACGTGCACAGATATCTGTGAAGTCCTTATATGCCTTTGGCATTACCTTCTTAAGTTCTGCAATTGGAGAAGGTGTACGAATACCAGCAACAACGTCTTCACCTTGCGCGTTAATTAAGTATTCACCAAATAATTTTCTTTCACCTGTTGCAGGGTTACGAGTAAAGGCAACACCTGTTCCACAATCATCACCCATGTTACCGAATACCATGGTTTGAACGTTTACTGCTGTTCCCCAAGAACTTGGAATATCATTCATCTTACGATAGAAGATAGCACGATCATTATTCCATGAACGGAACACAGCTTCGATTGCACGTTCTAATTGTACTGTTGGATCCTGTGGGAAATCTTCCTTCAATTCTTTCTTATAGAAAGCTTTGAAACGATTTGTTAATTCGAACATATCCTCAGCATCTAATTCGATATCCTGAGTAACGCCCTTCTTTTCTTTAACTTCATCAATGATTTCTTCAAAACGTGATTTGGATAATCCCATTACAACATCAGAGAACATCTGTACGAAACGACGATAAGAGTCGTATGCAAATCTCTTGTTGCCAGACTTTTCTTCAACAACCTTAACAACTTCATCATTCATACCTAGGTTAAGAATTGTGTCCATCATACCTGGCATAGATGCACGTGCACCTGAACGTACAGAAACAAGTAAAGGATTCTCTAATCCACCTAATTTCTTACCTGTTGCCTTCTGTAGCATTTCAACATGCTTGTGAATTTCGTCCATGATATTCTTATTGATTTTCTTACCATCTGCGTAATATGCATTGCACGCTTCAGTTGTGATGGTAAATCCATCCGGTACTGGCATACCTAAAATGCTCATTTCAGCAAGGTTAGCACCTTTACCACCGAGCAGTTCACGCATGGAACCATTACCTTCAGAAAACTTATAAACATACTTTTTAGTAGCCATTATAGCCTCCCTTTATCTACTGTTTGATTATAAAGCAACCGGTTACATTTCTCAATACATACAAATCACTTTTGTGAGATTATCCAAGAAATTAACTTACTCTTTTCCATGCACGCATGAAACAGAAAAGACGATATCTTATCGATACCGTCTACTTAATTTGTTATTTTACATACTTTTTAATGAAGTCAAAGAATCGTGGGAAGTATTGTGGATCACTTGTTAAATTACCAAATCTGCCCTGCTCTGAAACATACATCTCTTTCTTGCTTGCACAAGAATAATAGTTATCATACGCGTGGCTAATTGGAACGACGTGATCTTGTAAACCATGTAGGAATAACATCGGAGTTACAGCGTTTCTTAACTGACGTTGTGTACTAATATCATTGAGACTAAAATGCAATACTTGTCTTACATAGAAGTCGACAGATGGCATCACAAACTTACCATTAAACTTTGTAATATCCTGCACTTGCGTTTGGATGATATCTTTGATTTCTTTATATCCACCTTCTGCGATTGCACACTTTACATTACGCGGTAAATAATCACCAACTGCATTCATGACAGAAGCTGCACCTACGTTTATACCAAACAATACAATCTCTGCTAGTGGATCAAGATTGACTAAGAAGTTAATCCAACTAATTAAGTCATAATGTTCACACCAACCAAGACCAGTGTACTTACCTTCAGACATTCCATAACCACGAGCATCCGGTGCTAAGATATTAAATCCACGATGGTCAGCCTCCCACATATGTTCTAATAATGTTCCACTATAAGACGCAATTCCATGTTGGATGATAATCCACTTATGGGAGTCTTCTTGATTCACGATTCGTAATGCATGAAGTTTTAATCCATCATAAGAATCAATGAAATCATCGAAACGATTGCTATGTGCAAACCACTCATTTTTTTCCATCTGTAATAATGGTAGCTGCATTGACGTACCACATTTTTGTAAAAATCTACTATTCTGTAAATCAAACGCATTGCGGAATACATAGTATCCAGCACCTGCATATGCGCTAGCACCAGCCACAGCAGTAACACCCAATACTTTTAATAGCGTATGCTTGTTTTCTTTATTTGACATACTGCACCTCCGTCAATCATGGATTGTTATCATGATTATAACATGTCCACTACTTTTTCAATACATTTAAGCGCTCTTCAATAACAGCGTATTGTTTCTGATATGCTTCAAGTTTTTGTTTTTCATTTTCAATCTTCGCTGCTGGAGCCTTCGCAATAAATCCTTGGTTAGAAAGAATTCCTGTAGAACGTGCAATCTCAGACTTAAGTCTTTCAATCTCTGCTTCAAGCTTCTTGATTTCTTCTTCTGGATTACTTAATTCGCTAGATGGAATATATAAGCTACCACCTTGAATTGTTTCGACTGTTAAGTCTCCTTCAAGTATATCCTGCCACTGTGCCTTTGCAAGCTTCATGATAATTGCAGACATTGCTTCATCCGCCATGATTGTATTACCGTCAAGATCCTTTAATGCAATATGAATTAATGTAGATGGTTTCAAATCATTTACAATCTTAACTTCACGAATCTTTTGGATTGCAGAAATTACTCTTGCCATTGCAGTTAAATCACAAGCAGTTACATTTTCAATAACAGTTGGCCATGATTCTAAGTTGATACTTTCCTTAGCACCTGGTAATAAATCATAAATCTCTTCAGTTACAAATGGCATAAATGGTTGTAATAAACTAACAATAGCCTTTAAACATACGTATAGAGTTGATTGTGCAGCATGTTTAGCTACTTCATCCGTACCATTTAATGCCGTCTTGCTCATCTCAACATACCAACTACAGAAGTCATCCCATACAAAGGAATATAGTTCGTTACCAACTAAAGCAAATTCATACTTCTCCATGTTTTCAGTAACATGTGTAATTGTTTCGTTAAGACGATTGATAATCCATGAATCCGCAAGTGATAGATTTGTTAAATTGACATCTTCTACTTTCATTCCTTCAGGAAGGTTCATGAATACAAATCTAGACGCATTCCAAATTTTGTTAATAAAGTTACCGGCTGCCTCAACCTTTTCAGGAATATAACGCATATCCTGTCCTGGTGTTGAATTTGTTGTTAAGAAGAAGCGTAATGCATCGATACCATACTCCTCAATAACCTTCATTGGGTCAATACCATTACCAAGTGACTTCGACATCTTACGGCCTTGCGCATCACGTAATAAGCCATGAATGAGTACATCCTTAAATGGACGATTCTTTGTAAAATGTCTTGCCTGGAATGCCATACGCGCAACCCAGAAGAAGATAATATCGTACCCTGTAACCATTGTATTGGTTGGATAATAACGTTCAAGATCTTCAGTTTCTTCCGGCCAACCTAATGTCGCAAATGGCCATAGAGCACTGGAGAACCATGTATCAAGTACATCTTCATCCTGTACCCAGTTTGTTGTATCCTCCGGATCAGTTTCACCAACGTATGTTTCACCAGTCACAGTGTTATACCATGCAGGAATGCGATGACCCCACCACAACTGACGAGAGATACACCAGTCTTCAATATTTTCTAACCAACCATTGAATGTCTTTTCAAAACGTTCTGGATAGAAGTTAATCTTTATTTCTTCATCAGCTTGATACTTTAGTACATCTTGAGCAAGTGGCTTCATCTTAACAAACCACTGTTGTGATAGATACTGTTCAACAACGCAATGTGTACGTTCAGAGTGCGCTACGTTATGTGTCATCTCTTCAATCTTAACGAGGTTTCCATCTGCTTCGATTTGTTTTACAAGAGCTTCACGTGCTACATAACGGTCCATGCCTTCATACTTACCACAGAGTTCATTCATTGTTCCATCTGGATTCATACAGATTGGCTTTTCTAAATGATGTCTTTCCGCAATCGCAAAGTCGTTAGGATCGTGTGCTGGTGTACACTTCATTGCACCAGTACCAAAACCAATCTCTACATAGTCATCACCGATAATAGGTAATTCCTGTCCATTTGCTGGATTTGTAGTATGTTTCCCAATCAAGTGATTCAGTGTTTCATCGTTAGGATTTACCACAACACAAACATCACCAAACATTGTTTCAGGACGTGTTGTTGCAACGACGAACTCTTCACCAGTTTCCTTTACAACATATTTGAAGTGATACATCTTACCTGGGTCATCTTGATAATATACTTCAATATTACTTAATGCAGTACGTGCTTCCGGATCCCAGTTAATGATACGCCAACCACGATAGATTAAACCTTCATTGTAGAGTTTAACAAATACATGACGAACCGCATCATTAAAACCATCATCCATTGTAAAACGCTCACGACTATAGTCTAATGAGTTTCCAAGTTTACCCCATTGTGTACGGATTGTTTTAGCATATTCTGCCTTCCACTCCCATGCACGTTCCAAGAACTTTTCACGTCCTAAATCATAGCGAGAAATACCTTCACTCTTTAAGCGTGCATCAACCTTTGCCTGTGTTGCAATACCTGCATGATCCATACCTGGTAAAAACAACATGTCATAGCCCTGCATACGCTTATAACGTGCAATAATATCCTGTAATGTATTATCCCAAGCGTGACCGATATGTAAAATACCAGTAACATTTGGTGGAGGAATTACAATTGTAAAAGGATCTTTCGATTTATCACCTGCAGTGAAATATCCTTTTTCAATCCATCGGTTGTATTTGCCTTCTTCTACGGCTTTGTGGTCATACTTTTGTGCTAGATTCTTTTCCATATTACCTTCTCCTTAAACATAAAAAAAACGTCCTATGCATAGGACGTGTATAAACGTGGTACCACCTTTGCTTACTTCTCAAATAGCGTAACGTGCATCCCTACGGCATCTTCTACTACTACTTCAAAGACACAGCTCCAAGACTACTTCATATTTTCGTTTTATCTGTTTCCACCAATCACAGACTCTCTATCAAAACTGTCAATATTACTACTTCTTTTCTTTGCTTTGGTTAGATTATACCATTGTATCCATCATTTTCAATAAGAAATAATTTAATGAATTACGCTAGATTATAAATATATATTATTCAGCTTTTTCTCATCCTTGTAGTTAACTTTGATAATTTCCTTCGCTATCAATGCATATCTCTTCGTGAGCAAAGAAATGCCTAAGAGACGTTATATATTGATTTTAGAAAATATATTGTAGTTCCAAAAAATTCTGCTACTCACTTTACTCTTTTATCCAATCACCAAAAGATATCAATTGATATCCTTGGAACACTAGCGGCCCTTCCATACCAATATCTACAACATTATAGAAAAATACACTTACCTCAAAATTCTTTTCTCCTTTTTCTGTCATAAAAACCAATTCATATAACGCCTCTGGAGTTGGAATTTTACCCGGAACAGCAAAATATTTACTCACTTTTTTATCAATCAATTTTGCAAAAACCGATTCCCTATTGTATTTATTTTTTGTGGAGCCAAACATATTCAACACCTCCTGAAACACACTATTTTTATTTATTATAATCTAGAATTATCAGTAATGTAAAATAATTTGGGGTTTTAGAAAAAGCGCCGAATTACCAACTATAAGCAGAATCAGGCTCTACAGCGTGCACTTACTTTTGATATAAACTGTTTGCTTGATGTAGATGGAATAGAAATTTAATAAAACTTTCATCATACGGTATAAACTTCTTTAAACCAATCATGTCTATGATTTCTTCAATACCTGCCCATTTTACAGCCTGTACTTCTTCATATTGAAGGGTCAATTTTGAAATATCAATCTCTTTTTCTAGAATATAAATATCATCAAAACCTTCACTAAAATACTTTGTAATAACAGGTGGGGTATTTTCTAAATCAATCTTTAATCCAATTTCTTCAGCAACTTCTCGCATTGCTGCCTGACGACTATTTTCACCAATCATAGCAGAACCACCAACTGTTACATCCCACATATTGGGCCATCCCTCTTTAAAGGTTTGTCTTTGTTGAATCAACATTTGGTTTTTTGCATTAAAGATACATACATGTACAACTAAATGATAAAGATCTTTCGGAATATCATCTCCACGTGTTATTACATGATTTATCTTTTCGCGATCAATTGTATATAAATCCCACTTTTCCATAATAATCCTTCTTTCTATTATCAAAAAATCCGTTTGACCGGATTATAAACGAATAATTGATTTTACAATTGGTAGTCGCATTACAACTGCCGTAACTCTACGATCAGCTTCAAAGAAGAGAATATAGATAATCAGTTTGATATATGGATGTAAACTCAAAAATCCATTTATGATACTAAACAAGAATACAAAAACCATATATATCGCAATATATACAGCAAATGTCATTAAGAAGTAAGCAACCTGATTCATACGTAAATTTCGTTGTTCATCTTTTCTACTCATATAGGTATTTTATTCAAAACAAGTAATGATTTCAACTATCAAAAATGGAAGATACATAACGTATCTTCCAAAATCTTAATAGTGAATGTATTCGAATCTTGATGGATTAGAGATAACACGTGAGTATGGCTGACCATTACGGCTTGCACCACATTCAGATGTAATAACAGAACCATCAGTTGTAATACCCTCTACGATTGCAACGTGACCATAGTAACCATCTGAACCTTCTTGCCCAGCCGCAAATACCATGACGTCACCAACCATCGGTGTATTAGAAACAGAATATCCTAAACTACGAGCTGTATTTGCCCATTGGTTACCATTACCCATCAAACTACCAGCAGTTAAGCCTAACTGATGGCGACGGATATATACCCACCATGTACATTGGCTAAATGAGTAATTATTACCAGTATCACCAGTTTCATGATCCGTAATTAATCCCGCTTTTGCATAAGCCTTCCAAGCTTCATCGGCATCCGCAAGTAATTGCGCAGAACTGATAAATGCACTAGAATTCGAACTATTTTCAAGCGCTTGTTTCGCAGCTTGAATCTTTTCATTTTCCTTTGCTTTACGCTCTTCTTCAATCTTGTTATCAATCACTTCTTGCGGAGTCTTTACTGTAACATTCAACTGTGCAAATGACTTATTACCAGTTGTATCTACAACAGTATATAAAACAGTGTAGTTACCATCTGTTGACATATCTACGTTTCCAGTAATTGTTAATGCTGGTAAAACACCAGAATCATCATTAATATATGAAATGTAGTTGGAAGCGTTCCAAGTATCACCATTGTTAACAGTAACAGAATCAGACTTCAATTTAATAACAGGAGCAGTACTTGTTACAACCTTAATCAATACCTTTTGGATAAAGGAATATCCCAGTGTCTTATCATCAGTATCTTTATTGACTAAAGTTACACGCGCAGTTGCCTGTTGAATACCTGTAAGGTTACGATCAAAGCCTTCTAATATTAACTTTGTTTTACCCATATCGATATTCTTATAATCCATATCTGTTAGAGACTGACTTCTTTCCTGTAAGATAGAATGCTTAATCGTCTCTTGTGGATTTAAATCAGCAGAGCTAACTTCGATGACCGGTAAAACTTCTGTATCGATTGTTGGAGCCGTGTTATCTGCATATACATGTTGTACAGAAGCATATCCACCAAGTAGTACTGTGGCGATATATGCTGCTGCAACAAGACTTGTTTTCTTATTTTTCTTTTTAAACATATCATTATTTTATATGATTCATTGCCTTCTTTGCAAGAAATCGGTAATTTTTCACATAAAATTCACGAATTTTCAGGTCTTTTTACATAAAAAAGCACACATTTAAGTCATGTGTACTTAATAAATTCTTAAAACAATGTATCGGTATGTGTGATATGCAAATGCTCGTAAGCCTTTTCAGTTACAACACGTCCACGACTAGTACGATTCACAAAGCCAATCTGTATGAGATATGGTTCATACACATCTTCCAGTGTTGTTGTCTCTTCTGATATTGCGTTTGCAAGAGATTCAAGACCTACTGGACCACCATGGAAACGTTCAATAATACCTCGCAAGTAACGAATATCGACTTCATCTAAACCAAGGGAATCCACCTTTAAACGGTCTAGTGCAGTTTGAGCAATCTCCTTAGAGACATGACCATCGTTAAGCACTTGTGCAAAATCACGGATACGACGTAGCAAACGATTGGCAATACGTGGTGTGCCACGAGAACGACGTGCAATCTCATCCACTGCAGCAGTATGAATTGGTGCGTTCAATACACGTGCTGTACGACTAACGATAGAACATAACTGATCTTGATTATAGTACTCAAGTTTCGCTACGATACCAAAGCGATCTCTTAGTGGTGCTGATAAATCACCAGCACGAGTCGTCGCGCCAACAAGAGTAAATGGAGGTAAATCCAAGCGTACACTTCTTCCACCTGCTCCATTTTCACCACCAACCATAATATCTAATTCAAAATCTTCCATCGCAGGATAAAGAACTTCTTCTACTTGCTTTGGTAAACGATGAATCTCATCAATAAACAATACATCTCCTGGCTCTAATACCGACAATATCGCTGCTAAATCACCAGCTTTTGTAATGGATGGACCAGAAGCCACTCTAACCTTAGAGTGCATCTCGTTGGCTAGAATAAACGAAAGTGTAGTCTTGCCCAATCCTGGAGGACCATACAAAAGAACATGATCTAAAGATTCATTTCTCTGTAAAGCCGCCTGAATATAGATACGTAAGTTTTCTTTTAGCGTATCTTGGCCTATATATTCATCAAGTGTCTGTGGGCGAAGACTTTCTTCATCATCACCCATTTCTGCATTTGCAGATAACAAACGATCACTCTCTTCCATATGCCTCCTTTACTTTTGTTTGACTAAGAATTGTAATCCGAGTTTTAAATACTTCTCGGTTGTTAATCCAGGGTTTTCACTCATCATATTTGCGACTGCAGATAATTCTCCCTGTTTATAGCCTAAATTCTTTAAACCTTCTAGTGCTTCGCGAACTTCCGCAGGATAAGATACTGTATCCTGTTTTGGTGATGATGTAGGTACAGCAACTAACTTGCCCTTTAAATCTAATACAATCTGACTTGCGGACTTTGCACCAATACCAGGCATCTTCTTTAATAGAGTTACATCACCTGATTCAATCGCAGAAACAATAGATTGATAACCACACTTACTTAACATCCCCATCGCTGTCTTAGGTCCTAGTCCCTTAACAGAGATTAACTTTAAGAATAATGCTTTTTCATCCTGGCTTTCAAAGCCAAATAAACTAATATCATTTTCCGTAATATGAAGATATGTATAGATGAATACTTCATCATTTAGATGTAAGTTTTCTGGATGTGGATATGCCATCTGATAGCCAATATCATGACAATCAACTACAACCCAATCCGCACCATACGATGCTACTTTTCCTTTTACAAATGCTATCATATCACTCACTCTTTATAATCCATGATAAAAGTATTTACGATAACTTGATCACCATCACGCGCGCCAGCTTCATAAAGTGCCTTATCAACACCCATCTTCTGTAGTGTCATCGCAAACTGATATGTCTCTTCTTCCTTATCGAAGTCAACTGTATCAAATAAACGATCAATCTTTTCAGAGTCAACCTTAAATCTACCTGGACCAAGTTTTACAATCTTAAAGTCTGGCTTCTTAGGTTCATAACGATATACAACGGTCTCTTCTGTACTTTCAGGAGTTTCCATCTCAACCTCACGAGCTTTATCAATTTCCGCAAGTGCTGCATAGAGAACCTCATCTAAACCTTTATGCTCTATTGTACTTGTTTCATAGACTTTAATATCTGGATACTTCTTTTTAAACTCCTCCAAATACATGTGTGCATATTCGTCATCCATCTTATTAGCGACCACAATCTGAGGACGCTTTTCAAGTGCTAAATCATAGGTAGCTAACTCCTTATTGATGATTTCATAATCTTCAACAGGATTACGCTCTGCACCAGACATATCAATGACGTGAATCAATACACGACAACGCTTGATATGGCGTAAGAATTCATGTCCTAAACCCTTACCTTCACCGGCACCTTCAATTAGACCTGGCATATCCGCTAGCACAAAACTACGACCGTTTGGCATCTGTACAACACCAATATTTGGTTCCAGTGTTGTAAAAGGATATGCAGCAATCTGTGGATTCGCTCTTGTTACAACGGATAAGAATGTTGACTTACCAACAGATGGAAAACCAATAAGACCAGCATCTGCCAAAAGACGTAATTCTACTTGAACATCTAAGCTTTCACCAACTTCACCTGGTTGCGCATATTCAGGAGCATCATTTCTTGAAGTTGCAAAGTGCATATTACCTAGACCACCCTTACCACCACGAGCAATCAATACCTTTTGTCCTGGTTTTGTAAGGTCAGCTAAAAGATCACCATTGGCCGCATTACGAATCATCGTTCCAAGAGGAACAGGCACAATGATGTCATCTCCTGATTTACCATGCATCTTTTTGATTAATCCTGGCATACCATTGCCAGCCTTAATCTTACGTGTAAACTTTAGCTTCATTAATGTTGTTTCATTGGTATCAACAGCGAACCAAATATCGCCACCTTTACCGCCATCACCACCAAAAGGTCCACCATTTGCGTAGAACTTCTCATGGCGCCAAGCAACACAACCTCTGCCACCATCACCTGCTTTTACATGTAGTTTTACCAAGTCAATCATCAAGGAATCTCCTTTCCTTTAAAAAAGCTCCTGAACCTGTCAGGAGCATTCCATTACTGTTTAAATTAAGCTTCTTGAGGATAAACAGAAACCTGCTTCTTATCCTTGCCAAGACGCTCATACTTAACGATACCTGCAGCTGTTGCAAACAATGTATCATCTCCACCGCGCATAACATTCTTGCCTGGGTAGATCTTTGTGCCTCTCTGACGATAGATGATAGAGCCAGCGTTTGTATACTGACCATCAGCCTTCTTAGCACCTAATCTTCTGCCGGCAGAATCACGGCCGTTCTTTGTGGAAGATACACCCTTCTTACTTGCAAAGAACTGAATATCCAGTGTGAACTTCATAGTATTTACACCTCCATTTTTTTAATTTTAATAAATCGTTGATTCTGTTGTTGAACTGTCTTTAATTGAATAATACCTGCAGCTAGTAACAAATCACTTTCTGCTGTAGGATTATCCACTTTAACCTGAATCAGATTATCACCGACTGTCATTTTCTTAACATCAGTTAATTCATCTAATGCATTCAACAAACCGAATGTAATACCGCTAACTGCTGCACATACCAAATCTTTACCACTCTCAGCAAAACCAGCGTGACCGCTAATTTCTAATGAAGTAATGTGATTATCATGCTGCGTATAACGGATATCAATCATGAGACTTAAGCCTCGATAGCTTCAACTGTCAACTTTGTATATGGTTGACGGTGACCCTGCTTACGACGAGTAGAGCCCTTCTTAGCCTTATACTTGAAGATATGGATCTTCTTTTCCTTGCCTTGCTTTTCAACCTTGCAAGTAACCTTAGCACCCTCTACATATGGAGTACCAATCTTTGTTGCTGCGTCACTAACAAGAACTACCTTGTCGATAACGACTGTGCTTTCTGGTTCAACATCTAACTTTTCAACGAAGATAGACTGACCTACTTCAACCTTAAGTTGCTTTCCGCCTGTTTCGATAATTGCGTACAATTTGAACACCTCCTGACATTTATCATAAGACGCGCCATCAAGGGGACTTACGTACTTAACCCTTTCCTGAGCGGTTACAGACCTCGACAAGAGGGCTGATAACATAAATATACTACATGTAAAGTCCTTTTACGTCAATGATTTCTATTAAATTAACACGTTTAACTTATATTAATTAACACGTTCCTCAATTATTTTTGAAAGTTCCTCTTTTGATTTTATTGTTGGTGAAGGTTCCC